>CAYRIE010000039.1:0-10480 GCA_964424215.1 uncultured Pseudobdellovibrionaceae bacterium | reverse complement strand
CTACGCCCAGGAGGATCCCCCATGTCTTGTTTTGAGAAGGGCGCACGATAAAAAAAGCTAAGCCTCTCAGATTCGTTCTAAGATAAGTTATGGCTACCAAACGCAGCTCTAAAGTCTTGGCGCTGATTTTTACAGCTTTCGTTATGATTCTTAGCGGCTGTGGAGACAGCACTGAATCCAGCAATAGCAGCTTTAAAGCCCCCGAGTTGGGCGATCCGGCAGATCAGCTGCCCATAGCGTGTGAGGCTTTAAGGTATTTTGAGCTTCATAACCTCTATCGAAAAAGCCTTGGCTTAAGTGAGCTGTACTTTTCTCGCCTGCTTTACCCCGCGGCCCAGTGGCACGCCGAAGACATGGTGGCTAACAATTACTTAGCCCACGTGGACTCCTTAGGAAGGAATCCTTCCCAGCGGGTGGCAGCCTTTGGTTACCCTGCGCCCGGACGAATTGGAGAGAATGCCGCAGCTCTTTCTAACCCGGCGGCGGAAGCTGTGTTTTGCGGCTGGAAAAACTCGCCCGGCCATCACGCCAACATGATTCGCGCTCAATATACGGGAATAGCGCTAGGTTACGGTGTGGACACCTCACCTTACGCCCACACGTGGAGCTCCGTTTTTACAACAGCAAGAATTGAGGGGGATCCGGTGCAGCCCATCTCAGTCACCCCAAACTGTCCAGCGGCCACCACGCTTCCCTCTTGCCCGTGACCCCCTCTATCATCTCACTGAGCTCCAGCCATCTCACTCAGGTAGGTGTCTAACACCGTAGCCACTTCTAAGTTCTGGGCTTCAACAGCATGCCGGCGAAGGTTCTCCAGCACGCGTTCGGGGTTGAGGGAGCTGGCCACGTAAGCTGGCAAAAGCCTCTCCATAGCCTCCGCACTTCCTTTGCGGGCTAAAGAGGAAACAGCAAACTGCAGGGGCATCTGGGAGACGAATTCCCATTCGGTGGCGATCAGGTGCTCTAAGGGTGCGGCCGAAAGCCGCGCCCTTGAAGCGTGATGAAAAATATCTTCTTTCTCAAAGGCTAAATCATTTCTAATAAGGACTGTGTCATAAAGCTCTACGTTGTCTGTTAACTCTGCCCACTCCATAAGCTTATCAAGGGTGAAAGTATCGGGTTGCCAGCTCGAAGCTAATTTCATCGCTTCGCGGCTAAAATCTTGGGTCGAGCGGGTTTGCGCTAAATAAAGCACATGCTTTCTTAAACTATCTCTCATCAGAGGAGTCTCTTTACGAGCCTCCTGCTGGGTTCCGTAGGCCAGCGCCTGCTGTCTATAGCCCTCAGACCGGTAGGCTGCTGATAAAAGCTCTCTGGTGAAGTTGTCCTGGGGGTTGAAGAAAAAAGACCGTCTTAAAGACCTCACCGCTGCCCGCTTGTTATCACATGAAAGAGAGGGACTTGAGGAGAGGGCCTTTTCGAGGTGATACTGACGAAGCCGTTCAGATTCAGAATCGAAATCAAATTCAGCAGCCTTTCCTTTAAAGCTGCTCGCCACCATTTTTTGAGTCATCAAAGCCAGCTTGTACAGATTCAGCGAGCCGTAGCCGCCGTATCCTGGATGGGACAGCTGCCCCCTGATGGGGATAGCTGTTCGCTGTAGGAGGTTTTTGATATCTTCCAGAGTCAGGTCCGGCTTAAGAGCGAGCATCGTTGAGATGGCTCCCGTAACTAAGGGAGCTGCGGCGCTCGTTCCACTAAAGGAGGTAGGGCTACCGAGTGTTCCCGAGTGCAGCGGGTAGCCGCCTGGCGCTGCCACAGTTACATCCTCCCCGCCCGAACTAAAGTTACTTACAAAGCCAGTGGCATCGATGCTGGCTACAGTGATCAGACGGTTACTAGCGCGACCAAACGCCGGAAGCACGGCCCCCACATGGGGAGCCTTATCGAGCTCAGAACTTCCAAAAAGGCTCAGGGGTAGACCATAGTCATTGCCTGCGGATTTAACGAAGATCACATCCTGGGGCAAATTTTCGCTGAGTCTGGAGAGCAGCTGCTGAAACTCGCCTCTGGCAAAAGAGATCTCGCCCTGTGTGAACCTAAGCTGGTGTCCCATGGACATGTTCACAACCCTGGGTGCACCCACAGCGTAGGTGCTCTCCGTAAAGTTATCGCTCTCTCCTGTCGTTAGAAAGGTAAACCACACCAGAAGAGATTTCAGACCCGAGCTGACGTAGGGGTTGGCTATCATAAGATTAGCAACGTCGGTCCCGTGGGGTACTCTGGGCGCCACCGGACTCCAGTCGGATCTTTCCTTCTGAATGGTCTCCATAAGGCCTGCAGCCAGGCCGTCTGGAGAGAGATCGGCACCTGAAATATTAGCATCTACGACTCCCACGGGCACTTGAGGTAGCTCAAGCCCCTTAAGTAGCTCGTAGGTTTCAGGAAGACCAATGGCCTCTTGCGCCCAGCTCTTAGTGAACGGCTGCTCCTTGCGCTCAGATTCCACAATGGGAGTCAGAGCAAGGTCGCAGTTCATTTTCCGCTCCAGCTGGAATCGGAAGTTTTGGGGAGATTCTGGAAGTAGGTTCTGACTGGGGCCAGCGCTGAGAGGCTGAGTCAGGCTTAAACCTAAAAATCCGGCCAGAAGTCTTTTGAAAATGATTTTAGGTAGCCCCTGAGCGGCTTGCTCCCTCTGTGCCATGCCTGAATTCCTTTATCACTTAAGAGTTGTCCCTTAAAGCTTAGAGAAGCAAAGCATGTGCCGTACGGAGCCCTAAATCTGAAGCCTTTAGGCTACCTACCCAGGCCGATTCGGCCCAAAAAGGCTCCTCAGCAAGCCTTTCTTTGTCCACGGCATCCGCCCGTAAAACAAAGCTCCATTTGAGCGTTCTTACTTTAAATTCGGCCCCTCTACAGCCAAGTTAGGGGCACCCATTTCTTATCAAGGAGAAATATTATGTTACAACAAAATGCGCTTTTCGATCAGTTGAAGATGGAGCACGAGGAAGTGAAAGCTCTTTTTAAAGCGGCTGAAGACAGCGAAGGCTCTGAGCGCACAGCAAAGCTGGAAGAGATTGAACAGGCTTTAATTCCCCACGCCAGGGGGGAAGAAAAGACGCTCTACTCTGTCATGAGACAGCGAGCTGATGAGGAAAAAGCCAAAGACCTCACCGCTGAGGCCTATGAAGAGCACAGAGCTGCAGACAAACTTTTAGCCGATCTAAAGGCAACGCCGGTGAACGATGAGCAGTGGCTCGCAAAGCTCAAAGTGCTGAAGGAAAACATCGAACACCACATTGAAGAAGAGGAAAACGAACTTTTCCCGGAAGCAAAGAAGATCTTTAATAGCAGCGAATTTGAGGCGCTCCACACAGCCTATCAGACCAGCAAGGAAGACTATGTGGAATCCCTTCCGACTCAGGCCCAAATCAATGCCAAAGACCCCACCTCCACACTGCAGTTGAGCGATATGTAGGCTGCTAAAAAAACATCGGGCGGCCCTTTGCGGATAGGCCGCCCTCCCCCTTGGCATTTACGCGCCGTGGCCTATCAGCAGCTTCTGCTAAATCCCTTACTTTTCTCCCACCACAATCAATAGTAGCATCGGCTGCCACCTTTATTCATATACGAGCTGGAGATTATGCCGCTGTTATTCCTGCTGGTGCCCCTGGGCCTTCTATTGTTCTTTTTGAGCGTGCCACCCTCGGTGGGGACGCTCCTTAACTTGCCTTGGGTGCCGGAGCTGGGTGTCAGCTTCTCTCTTTCTCTAAATCCTGCCTCCCTCTTTATGGCTGTTCTGATCACCACCATCGGCACGGTGATCACTTTTTTTGCCGTCCAGTACATGAAAACCGACCGGGACCGCTATAGGTTTTGGACCTTTTTTATCGCCTTTATGCTTTCCATGCTGGGGCTGGTGCTCAGTGAAAACCTCATCACTTTATTTTTGTTTTGGGAGTTCACGAGCATCTGCTCTTATTTTCTGATTGGACATTACTTTGACGATGCGGACGCTAGAAGGAGTGCGCTGAACTCGCTGATGGTCACGGGCGGAGGCGGCATTTTCCTCCTTGTAGGCTTTATCGGCCTCGGAGCTATAGCTGGCACCTATGAGATCTCTGAGATCCTGGCCCAAAAGGAGGCTCTGCTGGCCCATCCTCAGATCGCCTGGGCACTTGCCGCAGTGCTTATCGGTGTGATGACCAAGTCCGCTCAGTTTCCTTTTCACTTTTGGCTTCCCCAGGCTATGGCAGGCCCAGCTCCCGTGAGCGCCTTTCTGCATTCGGCCACCATGGTGAAGGCAGGGGTGTTCCTGCTGATAAGACTTTTTCCAATCTTTGGTGAGCTCCCTCTGTGGGAGCCGGTTCTTACGATCATCGGACTGACCACCTTCGTGTGGGGCGGCGTTGTGGCCGTTAGGCACTTTGACATGAAAAGCATTTTGGCCAACACCACCATCAGTGCCTTAGGTTGCCTGGTGGCACTCTTAGGTATGGCCTCTTCCTACCCGAGGGCCCTGGAGGGGATGCTGCTGTTCTTCCTAGCTCACGCCTTTTATAAGGCTGCGCTTTTTATGTGCACAGGAATTATAGAAATTAGGCTCGGTGGAAAAGACCTTCGTTCGCTCAAGCTAAAATTTAAAGATGAGCCCGTGCTAGCTTTCGCGCTGACCCTAGCTTGCCTTTCGATGATGGGATTGCCGCCCACCCTAGGCTTTATCGCTAAAGAAGTTTATCTCGAGTTTTCAGCTGTCAGTCTGCTTTACCTTATACCGCTTATGCTAGGCTCTTTGCTCAATTTCACTGCGGCAGGAAAGATCCTCTATCACCTCTTCCTAGAGAAAAAGGCCGCCAGTGCGGTGCAGGAGCCCGCCACGCTCCTTTATTCCCTGGCACCAGGTGTGCTGGGTCTGGGGACTTTGCTGCTTTCTTTTGCGGGCCCTTGGGGGCTGAACGAATTTGTAGCTGGTTTTTTAAGACAGATGGGTGCCGCGGCAGATGTCCATATAGCTTTATGGCATGGGTTCAACCTTCCCCTTCTTCTCAGCGTTGTCACCGCAGCTCTTGGCGTCGTGCTGCTTGCAACGCTTAAGGGCATGTCCAAAGGACTTGAAGACAAGGCTTTGAGCCGCTTTTCTCCAACAGAGCTCTACCACCAGTTTATGTCGGGCCTTCAGAAGGTGGGCTCCTTTACCACACTTCACTACCAGTCCGGTTATCTGCGGCGCTATTTTCTAGTCATCTTCTCAGCCTCAGCTTTTTTGATTCTGCTCAGCATTTGGCTCCTCAAGCCCGAAGTCGACTTTGTCGCTAGCCCCGTAAACTTCCTGGATGTGTGCCTGGGCCTGATTATTATTTTCTCAACGGTATCTACCATCGTCACCGAATCCAAAATTTGGGCTGTCACTCAGATGGGGGTGGTGGGCACCTGTTTGATTCTGCTGTTTATTTTCTACGGTGCACCCGATTTGGCTCTCACTCAGCTTCTGATAGAGATCTTCACGCTCACAATCTTCGTGTTCGCACTTCATCGTTTACCGAGACTTAAATACTTTTCCACCGTTAAAACTCGGCTCAGAGATCTTTGCATAGCCCTCGTCTTCGGCGGCGCGATGGGCTACCTTACCTACTTTAGTTTCAGCCACAATTTGGACAAGACCGTAGCGGGATATTACGCCCAGAGCGCTTTTACGGAGGCTCAAGGCCGGAATATCGTTAACGTCATCCTCGTGGACTTTAGGTCCCTTGACACCCTGGGCGAAATTTCGGTGGTGCTGATGGCCGCAATAGGTGTTTATTTGCTGATGCGAAAAAGAGGCGAGCCGACATGAACAACGTCTTTTTATCCATTTCCTTAAAGATTCTGTCGCCCCTGATCTTTATCTCGTCCGTATATGTGCTCTTAAAAGGGCACAACGAACCCGGAGGTGGATTCATCGGCGGCCTATTGGCAGCCCTTTCATGGACTTTGGTGAACATCGGATCTCGAACCGATATTGAAAAAGAGCTTCAGAAAACTAATTTTTATATCATGGGAATCGGGCTCGCAGTGGCCCTTCTTTCAGGCCTTGTGGCAGCGGCCGTGAACCAAACGGCTTTCACGGCTCTTTGGGGCCCAGGGCTTTATATTCCGCTTTTAGGTGTGGTGAAGATCTCCACTGTGCTGTTTTTTGATTTAGGAGTTTATATCGTTATTCTGTTCGCATCGATCAAGATGCTGCGCTCATTTATGGATTAGCTCATGGAAATATACTGGTCCGTCATTATAGGATTTTTATACTTTTCAGCTGCCTTTCTGATCTTTCGTCGGAGCTTAGGGAAAATCCTGTTAGGCTTTCTGCTCATTTCTCACGCCTCCAACCTTCTTATCTTCGTTGCAGGTGGTCTGAAATACGGCAAGGCACCCTTCATTGACGGTGACTCTGCCCATATCGCCGATATTGCAGACCCTCTCAGCCAGGCGCTAATTCTGACGGCGATTGTGATCGGCTTTAGCGTGATTTCGTTTTTTATTGCGCTCTATGCGAACTTCTACGCTATGAGCCCCAACGACGACGTGGATGAACTTCTAGAAGAGCGAGCCGACTGATGAACCTGATTTTATACCCTATGCTGATCAACCTCTTAGGCGCTATCGCCTCGCTTTGCCTTTATCAGCAGCCTAGATTTCAGAAGTACCTGACTCTTTTTGTTAGCTTGAGCTTTTTAGGAGTGAGCATTTTGCTGGCGCAAGAGGTTCACGTGGCGGGCATTCAAGTGATCCACATTGGCGACTGGCCAGCACCGTTTGGAATCAGCTTTGTGGCCGACCGCTTTGCCAGCATGATGGTGGTCGTTGTCAGCTTGGTGGCGGTGAGCTGCTCTCTTTACCTCTTCGGCTACCCATTTGGCGGAAACCAAGACTTTAAGTTCTTCACCACCTTCTTTCATATGATCATGGCTGGAGTTTCAGGAGCCTTTCTTACAGGTGACCTGTTCAACTTCTACGTAATGTTTGAAATCTTACTCTTAGCTTCTTTTGTTTTGATGGTGATGGGCAACAGACAGACCCAGCTTGAAGGGGGGCTAAAATACATTACCATCAACTTGCTAGCTTCTACCTTTTTCCTAATGGGCATCGGTTTGTTCTATGGCAAGGTGGGCGCCCTCAACATTGCTGAGGTGGCTTTAAGACTCCAAAGCGGAGAGCAGGAAACCGGCGCCCTCGTGATCGGAATTCTGCTGTTTATCTCTTTTGCGATCAAGGCGGCCCTATTTCCTTTTAATACCTGGCTGCCCGCAAGTTATCACGAGTCTCACCCGCTCACGATGGCTCTGTTTGCGAGCTTGCTTACAAAGGTGGGGGTGTATGCGATCTTACGGCTGTTCCCCCTGATCTTTATCAATCAAAAAGAGTACTTTCAGATGGTCTTGTATGTCCTGACAGGACTTACGATGCTTGTGGGCGCGCTGGGATCGATTATAGATTGGAATTCCAGACGGATTCTAGGGTTTCAGATCATCGCCCAGATTGGCTACATGGTCTTAGGAATTGCCATCTTTACTCCCTTCAGTATTGCGGCCACCGTCTTTTGCTTTATTCACCACATTCTGACCAAGGCCGCTTTATTTGTTTCATCGGGTCACTTTGTCCTTCACTTTGGGCACGATGACATTCGCAAGATGGGGGAGCTCTATAAGCACAACCCATGGATGAGCTTTGTCTTTTTGATACCGGCGCTTTCCCTGACAGGCCTTCCTCCCCTGTCAGGATTCTTCAGCAAGTTTTTCATCCTCAAGTCGGCGTATCTAGTGGAAAACTGGATCATGCTCGGGCTGGGCGTGTTCGTAGCCTTTTTGACTTTGTTTGCGATGTTCAAGATCTGGAATGAAACGTACTGGAAGAAAAGACCTTTGGAGGTTAAAGAGATCAACCCCATGCGTAAAAAAGTACCCCTTGGCCCCACCTTGTCTTCCATTGCGCTGTGTATCCTGCTCATCATGGTGGGCGTGTTTGCTGGCCCCTTGTTTCGTTACTCCATGCTGGCCGCAGAACAGATCGTAAACCCTTCCATCTACATTGAAGCTGTGCTGGGGGCTCAATGATAAAGCGCGCTGCGAACCTTTTTATGCTCATCTGGTTCTACTTGGTAGATCTGGTAAAATCCAACATCGTTGTGACCATGGATGTGATCACTCCGGGACAAAAGGGCACGCCCTCTGTGATTAAACTTGAGACCCAATGCACCAACGATATTCAGGTTTTTGTGCTAGCGTGTTTCATTGCCATGACCCCAGGGAGCCTGTGCATCAAAGTGGCTAAAAGTCGGAAGTACATTTGGGTTCATCACCTTTACCCACAGAACGTGGATGCCTTGGTCGATACGATCAGAAATAAATACGAAAAACGCATCGTGGAGATTTTTTGATGGGGTACTTTGAGGCACTACTAACGCTTTTGGTGATCATCCTTTTTTTGGGCTTTGTCCACTTTACCAACGGACGCACGCTGACAGAGAAGGTGCTAGCCATTGAGTTCATGGGACTGATGAGCTCAGGTCTGATGCTTGTGTGCGCAGTATCCTTTGACGATCCGGTTTACCTAGATGTGGTTATTGTGTGGTCGCTTGTAGCTTTTTTGGGAACTCTTTCTCTTACGTATTACATTCTGAAAAACCAAGAGATCAAAAAGCAGGAGACTTCGATCGATGACCTTCAGAACTGATTTGGACACGAGGAGGCTAAATTGAGCACCGTGATCGCGGGATTTTTTATCGGACTAGGTACAGCTCTGATGGTTCTGGCTGGGATTGGCCTGCACAAATATGACGACTTCTTTTATAGAATTCACGTGGTCTCCAAAGGTCCCAGCCTCGGGGTCATGCTGATTTTAGTAGGTGTGGCCTTCTACTTTGGCACCCTCCTTACAACTATCAAGTGTCTTGCCATTGCTTTTTTTGTATTCATCACCATCCCGGTGGCCTCAAGTCTTCTGGCTCTGGCCCGCTATGAGATTCAGTACGGTAAGCTCGAAGACGATAGCGATCCACCTCAACCTACCACCACGGCCCGTTGAGAGGCTCCTGCCGGGTGTTAGCATTAATTTAGCTGATGCAAAGCTGCTGAAGAGCTTGAAGAGCTGGTGGGTCGAAATGATTCTCCATGGTTTCAAGGTGCTGAAGCGCTTCATGGGCACTGGCTCCGGTGGAGTGCGGCGACCTGATGGCGAAATCGCAAAACTGGTTGGCAAGCCCCACCACCCTGGCCAGAGGGTGAATGCGGTGCTTACTCAACCGCTGCGGAAAGCCCTTACCGAGGCAATCTTCGTGATGTTCAAGCGCCACCTGGGCTACGTCGTCGGGTAGCTCCTTGAGCGAAGTTAAGATCCCTTGACCCCGAACCGGGTGAGACTCATAAAGCGAGCGCTCCTCCCTGCTAAGTCCAAAGCGCCTCTTCTCTAAGATAACAGGATCGATCTCCTTTTTCCCTACGTCATGCAGTAAGCCGCACAATCCAATTTTGAACATCGTGGTCCGTGAGGTCCAGCCCATCTTTCGCGCTATCATGGTGCTGTACACACTCACGCCCATGCTGTGAGCGTAGATCCAAGTTGCATGATCATTCAGAGACTGGAGCAGATCCAGCAGCGTCACGCTTTCCGTAATCAGCTGAAGATAGCTCGTCACACACTCTTTGGCGTAATTAAAAGACCTTTCATCAATCCCGTTAACATGTATCTGCTCCAGCACCGTCTCAGTAGAGTACCTTAAAAAGGCCGCCTTCTTTTCTCTAGCCAACTCCTTATTCGCCAGCACGGCCTTGGCCAAGTACAGGTTAAAGCCCACCACGTTCGCAAAGTCTTCTTTGAGCGTGTAAAGATAGTTAAGTCCCCTTTGCTTATAGTTATCAACTCGGTCTGGAGGGATGGTGTCTCCGCTGTGCGCCACCCGGACATATTTGGTGCTCGAGAGTCTGACATAAATACTGGCATTCAGATGGCTACTGGAAATAAAATCCTCGATCGGGATGCGGCAGAATTCATCGTCGCGATCCAGCTCCAGTTGGTCATGAGCGCTGTGCTTTTCGATCAACCTTTCAACGGCACCTAAAATTTCGCCATGCTTAATCGGCTTGGTCAAAAAGTCATCGGCCCCCAAAGAAATGGCTTCTTGAGTTTCAAGGATTTGGGAAAAACCGGTCATCAGGATCACAGGAGTTTGAGTATTGGCTTTAACCCATTTGAGAAGATCGATTCCGTTCCAAAATGGCATCTGAATGTCGGTAACGACCAAGTCAAATGGGGAGTTTTCTAAAATCTCCTTAGCCATGCGGCCGTTGGCAGCTTCGGTGACATCGTGACCGTGCTTACCCAAAACCTCTTTGAGCGCTGAGCGCATCCCCTCCACATCATCCACGACAAGAATTTTTGCCACTAGATCACTCCCCTGACTAAAGAGCCGCTCAACACCTGTCTAATCGTGCTCAAGAGCCGGTAGGTCGAGACGGGTTTTTGGATAAGGACCAAATTCTGGCCCATCATGTTGTGATGAAGAACTGTG
>CAYRIE010000038.1:4269-10584 GCA_964424215.1 uncultured Pseudobdellovibrionaceae bacterium | reverse complement strand
TAGGTCACGTTGTGCTCTTGCAAAAGCTCCATGACTTTCAGCGCTTGGGACATGAGGTGATATTTCTTATCGGAGATTTCACCGCCACCATTGGCGATCCGACGGGGAAAAGTGAAACCCGCCGAGTGCTCACAGCAGAGGAAGTAAAGGCTAACGCCCAAACCTATGCTGAGCAGGTCTTTAAGGTTTTAGATAAAGACAAAACCACAGTCAGGTTTAACTCGGAGTGGTTTTCCAAAATGAGCGCCTCAGAGCTCATTCAGATCGCCAGTCAGTACACCGTGGCCCGAATGATCGAGCGCGATGATTTTACCAAGCGCTTTAAAAGCGGCACCCCGATAGCTATCCACGAGTTTTTGTACCCGCTGATTCAGGGTTACGACTCCGTCGTCCTCAAAGCTGACGTGGAGTGCGGGGGCACGGATCAAAAGTTTAATCTTTTGGTAGGCCGTGACCTGCAGAAGTCCTGGGATCAGGCGCCCCAGTGTGTTCTGACCGTGCCACTTCTTGAAGGGCTCGATGGGGTTCAGAAAATGTCTAAGAGCCTCAATAACTACATTGCTGTTACGGACACTCCGACAGATATGTTCGGTAAAACCATGCGGCTCTCTGATGAGATGATGATTAAGTACTACGAGCTTCTCACAGAAATGAGCACAGAGGGTCTTGAAACCCTTAAAGGGGAGTTAAGATCAGGTGCCCAGCACCCAAGGGATGTGAAGGTAAGGCTCGCCAAAGGTTTTGTGACCCGTTTTTATGACTCTCAAAGTGCCGACCGGGCCGAAGAGGAGTTTCAGCGGCTGTTTAAGCAAGGCGGCTTACCCGATGATCTGCCCGAATTTAGCTTCACTCTGAAGGAGCTTCAAGAGGGCCGCATTCTTGCAGAAGGTGGCGCTGTGGATTTGAGTCTACTTTTAAAAGCTTCTGGTCTTTGCTCCTCAACCAGTGAGGCCCGCCGGCACATTCAGTCTCAGGCCGTAAGCGTGGACGGAAATAAAGTGGAGCATCACCTTTGGAAACCCACCGAGCCAGTAGCAGCCGGGACGAGCTGGATCGTGAAGGTGGGTAAAAAGAAATTTGCTAAAATTATCATAGAGGGTGAATCGTGAAAGTAAAGTTCATGCCCTTAGGACAAGAGTTTGAAATTAAACCCAACGAGTCCGTTTTGCACCTGGCGCAGGCAGAGGGAATCCATATTCAGTCGGTGTGCAAAGGCATACCTTCCTGCGCTGAATGCCGAGTCCGGGTGGTGGAGGGCGATTACAACGTCATTGCTCCTAGCAAAACTGAGATCTCATTAATTGGCTCCTCCTATTTTATCGATGGCAGAAGGCTGTCTTGTCAGCTGAAGTGCTTTGGAGACATCACCGTGGATCTGACAGAGCAGATTGAAAAGGAGTCGGTCGCCACCAAAAGACCGCGCGGAAAAGCAGTGCGCGAGTCAGATGAGTCGCGAGCGGTTCTTGGAACGCTCATTTTAGATGAAGATGCTCCTAAGCCTGCACCTAAGGGCTGGGCACCTCAAGAGGGCGACAATTAGGGATTTTGTTGACTGTCTTTGCCAGCTAGGCGGACACTCATATTATGGCTAAAAAGAGCAGGCTCCTCCAGCTGGACGGACTGATAGCTTTTTCATTTTTTATTACGAATCTGGTCCGAACCGAGTGGATAGAGGGGCCAGGCCGCTTCGTGCTCATCATCCTGATTCTTTTAAGCATTGGTTTTATCGTGACGCTGTTTTTTACCCAGAAGGGGTTCTCCACACTGCGCCCCTTAGGGCTCGTGGCCGTCCTGGTGGGCTTTGTGCCCAGTGCGCTTTGGTACTTGGTAAGACTTCTGAGCCGCCTCAATCTTGATGAGATCGCTCTGGCAGCTGACAAGATCTATGAGTTCACCAACATGGCGTCTTTGGCCGTGCTAGTGGTTCTGTTGCCCTATTTATTTTTAAGGAAGCAAAGCTGATCAAACGCCGAAGCTTGAGCCGCAGCCGCAGGTTCTAGAGGCATTGGGGTTAGAAAAGGTGAAGCCCTTTCCGTTGAGACCGCCTTCAAAATCAAGTTCCGTACCTGCTAAGTACAGATAGCTGGCCGAATCAATAATGATCTTGGCGCCGTGATTCTCAAAGACCTTATCTTCGGGGCTCAAATCGGTCTCAAAATCCAGCTTATAGGACATGCCCGAACAGCCGCCTTGGGCGACCTTCACCCGCAGGTACTCTTTGCCTTGGGCAGCGCTGTCTTTAGTGCGAAGCTCTTGGATTTGTTTTGCGGCGTTTTCACTAACTCTAATCATGGCTTAATCGATCCTCCCGAATTCAAAGACTAGGTTAGCACATCTACAAAATTTTGGCCATATGGGGGAGCTATGGCTGTCTCAAACAGGGGGCCAGCAGCTCTAGGGCCTTATCAATTTCTTCTGGCTGGGTGGTGCGCCCCAGGCCAAACCTTAAGGTTTGCCTCTGAAGCTCTGAGGGGACCCCCATGGCGGCGAGGGCGGCACTGCCAGGTGTTCCAGAGCTGCAGGCTGAGCTTGAGGAGACCGCAAGGGTTGTGGCCAGTGAGGCCAGCTTATGGGGCACAAGAGCTGGGAGGGACACATTAAGGTTGTTAAGGAGGGTGCGTTCAGGGCAGCCATTAACCCTAAGGTGGGGGTCAAGGCTCCTTAGGCCTGTAAGGAGCTGGGCGCGCAGCTTGGCCCAATGAGCCTGCATTTGAGGAAGCTCGCCCTGGGAGAGTTCAACGGCTAAACAGAGCCCAGCGATAAGAGCCACAGGGGGCGTTCCCAGTCGTGTGAGATCGCCGGGGGCAGCAAAGAGGCCCTCTAAAAGGTGGCGGCTCTCTTTGCGAATATAAAGCGCACCCACGCCCTGGGGGCCACCGAGCTTATGCCCCGTGAAGGTGGCAAAATCCAAACCCCACTTTCCTAGATGAACGGGAGTTTTGCCGACGGCCTGAGAAAGGTCCGCATGAACGCAGACTCCGTGCTTTCTGAGCAGGGGCAAAATTTTGTCCACATCTTGGAGCGTACCCACTTCGTTGTGGGCGTAGTTAAAGGAGAAAAATCTAAGACCCTCTTGGCAAAGCTTTTCAAGCTGGTCAAAAAAGATGTGGCCTCTTGAGTCCACCCCCACCTCGTAAACTTGGGCGCCCCAGCTTTGCACTCTGGCAAAAGCTGCCTTAGAGGAGGGATGCTCCATGGAGGTGGTCGCCATAAGAGCGCCAGATTTGTTTTTTTGATACCAGCCGCAAATGGCCGTGAACAGGCTTTCGGTGGCCCCACTCGTAAACAGTATTTCATCAGGTGATGCCAGATCTATGGCCGCCTGGAGTTTTTGGCGCGAGCGTTGAATCACCTGGGAGGAGCGCCATCCCCAAGCGTGACTTTGACTGCTGGGGTTTCCCAAAGACTCATCGCTGAGGTGGCGGATCATCTCCTCGATCACCTCCGGCCTTAAAGGTGTGGTGCTATGGTGGTCCAAAAACAGTGCCGTTTTTTGAGGCATAACGCTCCCTGCCAGTCCCCTTAAAAAGAGCCATTCAGTAACCTATCTCCATTGAAGACGGGCCGTCCTGGATGTCAATAGTCATTCCTGATGCGCTATATATAGTGGTGAGCTATGTAATCAGGACCAATATATGGGGTGTTTGCTATTGACCAACCTTGGGAGTGTTGATTTGATCTGAGGCAGCCCAACACCATCTACGGAGGATCAGCATGTCCATCAGCACAGAATCAACCACGCGAAAAAACAAATCCATCAAGAGGGAGCCGCTGAAGGTGGAGCGCATGTTCGTGCCCAAAGGTGTGGATCCCTATGAGCAGGTCAAGTGGGTGCAGCGGTCCAGCCGCATCACAGGACAAAAAGGCGAGGTGATCTTTGACCGTCAGGACATCGAAGCACCGGAAGGCTGGAGTCAGCTGGCCACCGATATTGCCGTCTCCAAATACTTCAGAAGAAGCGGCGTTCCTGGCAAAGGTTCTGAGACCTCTGTTAGACAGCTGGTTTACCGCGTAGCTCACACGATTGCAGAATCGGGCGTTGCACAAGGCGGCTACTTCGCAACAACTGAAGACGCCAAGGCCTTTGAAGACGAACTTACCCACATTCTGCTCAACCAGATCGGTGCTTTTAACAGCCCCGTTTGGTTCAACTGTGGTCTTTACCAAGTGTATGGCATTGAAGGTAGCGGCGGCCACTTTGCGCTGGATCTTAAGACTGAAAAGATCACTGAGACGAGCACGGCCTTTAAGAACCCGCAGTGCTCAGCTTGCTTTATTCAGAACGTTGAAGATGACCTTATGAGCATCTTTGATCTGGTGAAAAAAGAAGCCAGACTCTTTAAGTTCGGCTCTGGAACAGGAACCAACTTCTCTAAAATTCGCGGCGCTGAAGAGCAGCTGTCCGGCGGGGGAACCAGCAGCGGACTTATGAGCTTTTTAAAGGTCCTTGATCAGGGGGCTGGTGCTACCAAATCCGGGGGCACCACTCGCCGCGCGGCTAAAATGGTGTGCCTGGATGTGGACCACCCGGAGATTGTTGATTTCATCACATGGAAGATGAAAGAAGAAAAAAAGGTGAAGGCTCTGGTGGATGCTGGTTACAGCTCAGACTTCAACGGTGAAGCTTATCAGACCGTTTCGGGCCAAAACTCCAACAACTCCATTCGTGTCTCTGATGAGTTTATGAAAGCTGTGGAAAAAGACGCCGACTGGAGCACGATCAAGCGCACCACAGGGGAGCCTCACAAAACCTATAAGGCTCAAGAGCTTTGGGACCTAATTGCTGAGTCGGCTTGGGCCTGTGCGGACCCAGGTGTTCAGTACGATTCTACCATTCAAAAATGGCACACGTGCTCTAACACCGATAGGATTCGCGCGAGCAACCCTTGCTCTGAGTACATGTTCCTTGATGATTCAGCCTGTAACCTGGCCTCCGTTAACCTTATTAAGTTTCTAAAAGAGGATGGCACCTTTGATCTTCCGGCCTATCAACATGCGTGCAGAGTGCTTTATATCGCTCAAGAGATCCTCGTAGACCTTTCAAGCTATCCCACCGAGGAGATCGCCCGAAACAGCCACGACTACCGCCCTCTGGGTTTAGGTTACGCCAATCTGGGAAGCTTTTTAATGACTCAGGGCCTTGCCTATGACAGCGAAGATGGAAGGGCCTGGGCCGGACTTTTAACGGCGCTTATGCACGGGCAGGCCTGCTTCACAAGCACGGAGCTTGCTAAAGCCAAAGGCGCCTTTAATGGGTATGAGAAAAACTCTAGCCCCATGCTCAAGGTGATGCGAAGGCACCGTGATGCGCTTAAAGAAATCGACAAAGATCTTCTTCCTAAAGGCTTAAGTCAGTCGGCCCACCAGCTCTGGGAGGCCGTGCTAGAGCAGGGCACTCGGTTTGGTTTCAGGAATGCTCAGTCCACCGTGCTAGCTCCTACGGGCACCATCGGCCTTCTTATGGATTGCGATACGACAGGGATTGAGCCGGACTTCTCGCTTGTGAAGTTTAAAAAGCTAGCAGGTGGCGGCTACTTTAAGATCGTCAACCAGTCGGTGCCGAGAGCTTTAAAAGTTTTAGGTTACAGCCCCACCCAGGTCAGTGAGATCGTGCGCTATGCGCTTGGGACCATGAGTCTTGAGGGCCAGACGCCAGTTTCAGAAGAGTCGCTCTTAGCAAAAGGATTCAACGAAGAAGATCTGCGCAAGGTGCAGGCTCAACTCTCCTCCGTGATGGATCTTGATCAAGCCTTTGCGCCCTGGGTGCTTGGAGAGGAAACGCTGAAGCGTCTGGGCGTAAAAGAGGGAGCTTCGGTTCTTGAAAGTCTAGGATTTAGTAAGGCTGATATCAAAACATCAACCCTTGAGATCTGCGGACGCATGGGGTTAGAGGGTGCACCTCATCTTAAAGACAAGCACCTGGATGTGTTTGACTGCGCCAACAAATGCGGCACCGAAGGTACGCGCTTTATCGCGCCTCGCGCTCATATTTTGATGATGGCTTCAGCCCAACCTTTCCTCAGCGGAGCCATTTCAAAGACCGTGAACATGCCCGAGGAGTCCACAGTTCAGGACATAAAGGACATCTATTATGAGGCCTGGCAGCTCGGCCTAAAGGCTGTAGCTATTTACCGCGATGGCAGCAAAATGAGTCAGCCACTTTCAAGCAAAGCTGATAAGGAAGCTGCTCAAAAGACGGGTGAGTACAGCAAAGAGGAGCTTGAAGAGGCGATTGCTCAGGCGGTCTCACTAGCGCCTGCCAGACGCCGTAAGCTTCCGCCCAAAAGGGCAGGAGTGACCATTGAAGCTGAGGTG
>CAYRIE010000038.1:0-4259 GCA_964424215.1 uncultured Pseudobdellovibrionaceae bacterium | reverse complement strand
TCACAAGATCTACATTCGCACCGGCGAGTATGAGGACGGGCGAATTGGCGAGGTCTTCTTAGATATGCACAAGGAAGGGGCCACACTCCGAAGTCTGCTCAACTGTTTTGCGATCAGTGTGTCGATGGGGCTTCAGTACGGTGTGCCTTTAGAGGAGTACATTAAAAAGTTCACCTTCACACGGTTTGAACCTCAGGGGATGACCAATCACCCCAACATTAGAACGGCTACAAGCCTGATTGACTTCATCTTTAGAGTGCTCGGCATGGAGTACCTGGGGCAGACCGACTTTGTGCATGTGGCACCGGATCCAAAGAATTTGGTCGTAGGTCAGCGGCAGGCGGCTGAGGATTTGTCTCAGCCTGAGGTTGAGCTGGCGGGCTTTCCCGAACAGCTGGATCTGAAGCTAGAAAAGTCAGCCGTGGGTAAGTCGGCCCAGCAGGCGGCTGCGGCTGAGCCCTTAGCCCACATGGACCAGCACCTTAGCACCATGATGGGGGATGCTCCGATGTGCTCTGATTGTGGCCATGTGACCGTTCGTAGCGGCAGCTGCTATAAGTGCCTCAACTGCGGTAGCTCCGAGGGCTGCTCCTAAGCCCCCGGAGCGGAGTTTCCATTGTGCGTCGTGATGGGCTTTGAGTTTGAAGGACCTGCCAGTCCAGGCTAAATAAGGGCTTTACCTACGGAAACAACGAGTGAAGGTAGCGCCATGTCTGAAGCCTGGAAAAGTCTGAATATATCATCGCCCACCGAAGAGCATGCGATGCTCCGGGAGACGGCCCGTCAGTGGGCCAGAGAGGTGCTTGAACCCCAAGCCCTTGAGCACGATCGAAAAGAGATCTTCAATCTTGAACTTTTTCGCTCCCTGGGCGAGCTGGGCTTTTTGGGAATTACGGTTCCTGAAGAGTACGGCGGCTCAGGAATGGACGCAACGGCTGCGGCCATCGTACATGAAGAGCTCTCCGCTGTGGATCCTGGATTCACCCTGGCCTACCTGGCCCATGCCATGCTGTGCGTGAACAATCTTGCGGTGAACGGCTCTGAAGAACAAAAAAAGAAGTACCTTCCCGGGCTTTGCTCGGGAGAGTTGGTGGGCGCCATGGCCATGTCCGAGCCCGATTACGGAACCGATGTAATGGGAATGGAGACAGAGGCTAAGAAAGTGGACGGTGGCTATGTGATCAACGGTCGCAAGATGTGGATCACAAACGGCTGCATCGACGATGAGGGAACGGCCTGCGATGTGCTCTGGCTGTACGCCAGAACGGGAGTTGACTCTAAGGGGCGTCCACAGATTTCCACCTTCATCGTTGAGAAGGGCACTGCAGGGTTTAATGTAGGTCAAAAGATCAAAGATAAGACCGGCATGCGAGCCTCCAACACAGCGGAGCTGATTTTGGATCAGTGCAAATTGACCTCAGGTCAGCTCGTGGGTCAAGAGGGCGGCTCACTCACGCACATGATGCGAAACCTAGAGATCGAAAGACTCACGCTAGCTGCCATGAGCCTTGGGATCGCGCGAAGATCCCTTGAGATTATGAACAAGTATGCGGCCGAGCGGATTTCCTTTGGCAAGCCCCTAAATGCCTTCGGTCAAATTCAGCGCCATATCGCCGAAAGCTTTGCAGAGTTTCGCTGCGTGCAGGCTTACCTGTACGATGTCGCTCGCAAGATGGACATCAACTCCCACGGCCAACGGCTCGACTCTGACGGTGTGAAGCTGATGGCGACAACCTTGGCGAAAAACATTGCAGATAGAGGCATCCAAGTGCTCGGCGGATACGGTTACGTGGGCGAGTATGTCGTTGAGCGGCTCTGGCGCGATGCTAAGCTGCTGGAAATTGGCGGCGGAACGCTGGAAGCTCACCAGAAAAATATCACTCGGGATTTAGCAAAAAATCCTGAGATCCTTATGTCACTGTAATAGAAGGGGTCGGTCATGACTTTGTCAGGTCTACTTGAGTCCATGTGGCAAGATTATCTCCATCTGAATCCTCAGGCCTTAGCTATCTATAAAGCCTTTCAGGGCCGGGGGGAGGATGTGGTCAATGATCACATTGCGCTCAGGACCTTCAATGCACCGGGGTGGGGCCTTAAAACCCTCGCGCGAACCTTTGAGGGGTTTGGTTACAAAAAGGAAGGCGAGTACATCTTTAAAGAAAAGCGTCTTTACGCTGAACACTTTGAGCACGAGGACCAAAGCCTCCCTAAGGTTTTTATCAGCGAGCTGGAGCTAGAGAAATTCTCTAACTCCCTTCAGAGTACAATTCAGGGGCTCTTAGCGCAGGTGGAGCCGAGCTTTTTAGAGCGCCAAGATTTGGTCTTTGCCGGGCGGCCATGGAAAGTCTCTTATGAAACCTATCAGGCGCTTGCTCAGGAGAGCGAGTACGCCTCTTGGGTGGCGGCCCACGGCTTTCGGCCCAACCATTTCACGGTCAACGTCAATCAGCTCAAAACTTTTCAAGCTCTTTCTGAGGTGAATGACTTTATCAAGTCCTTAGGTTTCCCGCTCAACACCAGCGGTGGTGAGATCAAGGGTGGCCCTGATGACAAATTGGAACAAAGCTCCACTTTGGCCTCCGAAATATCCGTGGCGTTTGAAGAGGGTGATTTTCAAATTCCTGGTTGCTACTACGAGTTTGCTAAACGGTATGCTCTTTCTAATGGTCAGCTCTATCAAGGGTTTGTGGCAGCTTCGGCGGATAAGATTTTTGAATCAACAGCCGCAGCCAAGGGCTAGGCGGAGGACCTCATCGCTACCATTCAGTACAAAGGACGAACCCTCGATCGTGAAAAGGTGATTGAGGTACTTGAACCGACCTACACTTCAGAGCGCCTCGAAAAGATGCAGAAGGTTTTAACGGGCCGAACCTACAATGTGGCAGTGGGGCTTGAGGGGCTTTATGACCGCGGCAATATCAGTGCGGTGATGCGCTCAGCAGAAGCTCTGGGTTATGTCGACGTTCATGTGATTGAAACCTCTGAAAAGTACCGTGAAGCGAACCGAGTCACTAAGGGAGCTGAGAAGTGGCTAAAGACCCACCGCTGGCAGAGCACAAAAGAGTGTGTGTCTGAGCTAAAAGAGCAGGGGTTTCGCATTGTCACAACTCACTTAGATTCCACGGCGCGCCCTTTAGATGAGATTGATTTTTCTGAGAAGACGGCCATCTTTTTTGGTAACGAAAAAGAGGGCGCAAGCCCCGAGCTGCTCGGTTTAAGTGATGAGCGGGTGGTGCTTCCGATGTTGGGCTTTGTTGAGAGCTTTAAT
This sequence comes from uncultured Pseudobdellovibrionaceae bacterium, assembly GCA_964424215.1. Classification (GTDB taxonomy): domain Bacteria; phylum Bdellovibrionota; class Bdellovibrionia; order Bdellovibrionales; family JAGQZY01; genus CAYRIE01. The sequence continues at coordinate 991 of CAYRIE010000038.1, read as the reverse complement.
ATTTCTGTGGCAGCAGCTCTCTGCCTTTACCACATTCAGCAGGACCGAAAGAGGCGCCAGGGTCATCACGGTGATTTAACTAAAGAGCAGCTAAGGGGCCTTTACGCTCGGTATCTTTTAAAGGGGCATAAGACCGAGCAGATCCTGCCCCTATTTGAAATCTTATAAAGAGAGTTTGAGCGAGCTGCGAATTTTAGACATCTCGCGAATGTTCGCATCGCGTTTAGAGATAAGACGCCGGATCTGACTGCGCACCTCAGGGGGATCATCAGCGGCGGGAGATCTTTGGGAGGTCAGCTGGGCCAGCTCCGATTCGATTTCAGCGTTTTGATTTTCTAGCTCTAAGAGCTTCTGTCCTTTTTCGTATTCAGCAAGAAACACCCGCTCTAAGATGACGGGGCAAACCTTCTCGTAGGACTTACCGGCAGCGCCCAGCTCAAATCCGTTGCTCGGGCTGCAGTACTGGGTCAGGCCTGCGTTCCAGCCGTTCTTGTACACATCAGAGGTCTCAGGATGGCTTGCTACATCGGGGCAGGAGTTAAGGTGCTCCTCAAGGCGTGCACTGCTGAGCCCCTGGGAGCCGTCAATTCGCCCCTGCTCATACCAGTCGCGCACCATGCATTCTTTGGGGCTGAGCTGCGCGCAGCCCGTGAGCACCAGAGCGGCCGTGAGAGCTAGAAAATGTAATTTATTGAGGGTTGTCAGCATGCCTGATAAAAATTTCCTTCCTATTAAAGTTAACAATTATTTTTCCCAGTTGCAACGGAAGCAAGCTCTATGACTTGCCGTGGTTGGCCGTTTCTTAGGTCTTTGGCTCTCGCACTGAGAGCCTCAAGTGTGGTAGGGGACTAGGGATCCAGGAGGGTTCTATGTCTGAAAATAAGCTCTACGGCGAGTTAGCCATCGAAAACAATCAGCTGGAGCGTTTTGAGAATCGCACTCAAGTGAGACGTTACACGGTGGAGTTTGAAACTCCCGAATTCACCTGCGT
>CAYRIE010000037.1:0-10609 GCA_964424215.1 uncultured Pseudobdellovibrionaceae bacterium | reverse complement strand
GGTCAGGCCCGCAAAAAGAGAGCCCATCAAAAGCCCACCTGTTACAGACATCATAAGTCCTGCTGCTAAAAGGAAGAAGCTGCTTACGACAATAGCAACGAACCGCGGAAAGAGGATCGCCTGAAAAGGATTGGCCCCCAAACAGCGGATGGCATCCATTTGTTCGGTCACCTTCATGGTGCCCAGCTCCGCCGAGGTGAAGGCCCCTACCTTTCCACTCAGCATGAAGGCGATCAAAAGCGGACCCACCTCCCTGACGGTGCCGCTGGTGGCTAGCCCCCCCAGGTAAACGATGGCATCAAACTGAGCTACCTGGAGCGCAAACTGAACCGACATCACCGCCCCCACGAAAAAGCCGGCAACTGCTGTGGTGGGCAAAGACTGCCAGGTCACCTTCCAGATCTGCTGCGAGATCACTTCCATAGAGGAGGGGTGGCGTACAGCCGTGCGGAGCATCTGATGGAGAAAAAGCAGAGCCCTTCCCAGCTCTTCAAAATAGAGCTTCAATGGCCGCGTCATGCCCGAACCTCCAGGAGAAACTCTTGAACCAGGGGATGGGAGCTCCCAAGAAGCTCTTCGGGAGTCCCGTCGGCCACCACAGCTCCCTGGTCCAGCATGAGGATCCGGTCGGCGATCTCGATGGCGCTGGCCATGTCGTGACTGACAACCATGGAGGTTGTGGCCATAGAGCGCGATAGATCCCTAATGAGGACTGAGATGGCTTTGGTGGTCACAGGATCCAGGCCCGTCGTGGGCTCATCAAACAAAAGAACCTGCGGATTTAAAGCAAGGGTGCGTGCTAGGCTCACCCGCTTTTGCATGCCATAGGAGATCTCCTGGGGCATCTTCTTTTCAATCCCAGCCAGGTGAACGCTCTGGAGGCACTGCCTGACACGCTCTGTGATCTGATCTTCATCTAGGTGCATAAGCCGCCGCAGGCCGAAGGACACATTTTGCTCCACGGATAGGGAGTCCAGCAGAGCCGGCTGCTGAAAAACCATACCGCACTTTCTCCGAACAGAGCCGTAGTCCTCTTCAGAGAGGGTGTCCACCCGCCCGCCATCGACCCAAATTTCACCCGAGTCTGGCCGCATCAGCCCGACGATGTTCTTAAGCAGAACTGACTTTCCCGTTCCTGACTTCCCTAGGACAAAAACTATTTGTCCCTTAGGTATCTGAAAGCACAGCTCAGCCAGCACCACCTTTTCCCCAAAAGCCTTCCTGACCTTTTTAAATTCGATCAACCTACACCGCCTTTAAAGGGCCATGCAGCTGGCCGCGAATAAACTGTTGCACCCTCGGATCAGAGTGCGACTCTGCTGCCTTGCGGTCGCCCACATAAATCAGCTCCCTATCGACCACCATATATATTTGGGTCGACAACTCATAGGCTCTGTTCATGTCATTGGTCACCAGTATCTGAGTGGAGCCGCTTTCCCGATGGAACTTCTGAATAAGTGCAACGATCTTGCGGCTGGTGATGGGGTCTAGGCCCGCAGTGGGGTCGTCATAAAAAATAATTTGTGGATTCAAGGCGAGCGCGCGGGCGATTCCCAGCCGTTTTTGCATACCGCCGCTGATCTCATGGGGCATCAGGCGGCTTACTCCAGCCAGCTCGACCGCCTCAAGGAGGCCGCTCACTTGGCGGGAGATCTCATTTTCCCCAAGAGCGAGGATCTCGCGGAGGGGGAAGGCCACATTTTCAAAGACTGTTAGTGAATCGAACAGGGCGTTTTTCTGAAAGAGCATGCCCATGTTGCGGGTGTGGCGAGCTCGGTCCGAGAAGTTGAGACTGTAAAGGTCCTGGCCGCCGACGTGGACCTTACCAGATTCGGGTGGCAGCAGCCCCGCCATCAGCTTGAGTAAGCAGGTTTTGCCCTGCCCACTTGGCCCCAGCAGCACGACCGAGCTTCCCAAGGGAATCTCTAAGTTAACACCTTCAAACACCCTGGTGGTGCCCATCGTAAGGTGGACGTTAGAAAATCCTAAGGCGTTGGCCGACATGATGCATTACCCTCGTTCTGCCGATTCTATCAAACCTACAAAATTGGGCAATGTATCAAAGAATCTTTTGCGCCCTGGGCCCCCTTGAACTATCAAAGAGACTCATATCCGACCCACTGAACATCTATCTTGAGGTGCTTATGTCAAATCCCATTGTCGTGCCTGCACACGGCCAAAAAATTCAATACTCTAACGGGAAAGTTCAAGTTCCTAATCAGACTATTGTTGCCTACATCGAAGGCGATGGCACTGGTCCCGATATTTGGAAAGCCACCCAGGCGGTTTTAGATGCTGCCGTTGAAAAAGCTTATGGCTCTGAGCGCAAGATTGCCTGGTTGGAGATCTTTGCCGGCGAAAAGGCCACCCGTCTTTTCCAGGGAGAGTGGCTGCCAGAGGCCAGCTTGGAAGCGATTAAAGAGTACAAGGTCGCCATTAAAGGACCCCTGGCCACACCGGTGGGCGGCGGAATTCGCTCTCTTAACGTAGCTCTTCGAAAAGAGCTGGATCTTTACTCCTGCATTCGACCTTGCAAATGGTATCAGGGCGTTCCAGCTCCCGTAAAAGATCCCTCCAAGGTCAACATGGTGATCTTTCGCGAAAACACCGAAGACGTCTACGCAGGTGTTGAGTGGCCAGCTGGTTCACCTGAAGCCAATGAAATTGTAGCGGTCTGCGAGAAGTTCGGAAAAAAAGTGCGTCCCGGCTCCGCCATCGGAATTAAACCGATGAGCGAAGTGGGCAGCCAGCGACTCATCCGCATGGCCATCCAGTACGCCATTGACAACAATCTTCCCAGCGTCACTCTGGTCCACAAGGGCAACATCATGAAGTTCACTGAAGGTGCCTTCAAGGACTGGGGCTACCAATTGGCCCAAAAAGAGTTCTCCGACAAGGTGATCTCAGAACAGGATCTGTGGGACAAACACGATGGCAAGGTGCCCGCAGGCAAGATCGTTCTAAAGGACCGCATCGCTGACAATATGTTTCAACAGATTCTTCTCCGGCCCGAAGAGTACTCCGTGCTAGCTCTTCCCAACCTCAACGGCGACTACATGAGCGATGCTCTGGCAGCTCAGGTGGGCGGACTGGGCATCGCACCCGGCGGCAACGTAGGTGACAACTACGCAGTGTTTGAAGCCACTCATGGAACAGCTCCCAAGTACGCAGGCCAGGATAAGGTCAACCCGGGCTCACTCATTCTTTCCGGTCAAATGATGCTGGAGTTTATGGGCTGGAAAGAGGCCGCAGCGCTGATCGAAGAAGGGCTACAAAAAGCCATTCTGGCCAAAAGAGTGACTTACGATTTCCACCGCCTGATGGAAGGCGCTACGCTGCTTAAGACTTCAGAATTTGGACAGGAAATCATCGCGCACATGAAAGCAAACTAAGGAGTAGGTTATGGCCAAGCACGTCCGAAAGAAAATCACTGTGGTAGGGGCTGGCTTTGTCGGCTCAACTTGTGCCCACTGGGCCGCGGCCCGAGAGCTCGGCGACATCGTGCTCATTGATGTCAACGAAGGCTCGGCCAAGGGTAAGGCACTAGATCTTTTTGAAGCATCCCCCGTGGCAGGCTTTGATGCACGCATCACAGGCTCTAGCAATTACGACGACTCGAAAAATTCGGATGTAGTGATCATCACAGCTGGTCTGCCGCGCAAACCCGGCATGAGCCGTGATGATCTTTTGGCAACCAACGCCAAGATTATGAAGTCAGTGTGCCAAGAGGTGAAACGAACCTCCCCGGAAGCCGTGGTGATTGTAGTTTCCAACCCGCTGGACGCCATGTGTGTCGTCGCTAAGGAAACCTTAGATTTTCCCAAAGAGCGCGTCATTGGCATGGCCGGGGTTCTGGACAGCGCGCGCTTTCGCTCCTTCATTGCCGAAGAGCTTAACGTCAGCGTGAAAGACATCCAGGCCTTCGTGCTTGGCGGCCACGGTGACACCATGGTGCCCATGCCTCGGCACTGCTCTGTGGGCGGCGTGCCCCTAACGGAGATGCTCAGCAAAGAGCGCATTGATGCCCTAGTAGATCGCACCCGCAAGGGCGGCGCCGAAATCGTGGCACACCTGAAGACGGGTTCTGCCTACTACGCCCCCTCTATCTCTGCTGTGGACATGGCCGAGGCCATTTTAAAAGATCAGCACCGTATCCTTCCTTGTGCCGCTTACTTGACCGGTGAGTACGGCCTGAACGACCTCTTTGTGGGCGTTTTATGTGAGCTGGGGGGCGGCGGTCTTGAGCGAGTCGTTGAGGTTGAGCTCAATGAGGTGGAACGCGCAGGTCTTGATCACTCCGTAGGAGCTGTTAAGGAGCTGGTCGAAGCATTAAAGAAGTTGGATTACTAATCTCGGAAAGAGAGCGTCGATGAACATTCATGAGTATCAGGCCAAAGAAATTTTTAGACAGTACGGCATCCCCGTTCTCAAGGGTCAGATAGCACGGAGTGTGGAGGAAGCCGCCATTGCAGCTAAATCCATTGCCTCCAAAGTCCACGTGGTCAAAGCACAGATTCACGCTGGCGGAAGAGGAAAGGGCGGCGGTGTGAAACTCGCTAAGTCTGTTGACGAAGTGAAGGAGCTTGCGGGTCAGATTCTAGGGATGACGCTCATCACTCCGCAGACAGGTCCTGAGGGCAAAGAAGTTCATCAGATCTATATTGAAGAAGGCTGCGACATCGCCAAAGAGTACTACGTCTCCCTTCTGCTCGACAGAGCCCAGAGCCGAGTCATTTTGATGGCAAGCCCCGAGGGCGGTATGGACATTGAAGAGGTGGCCGAGAAAACACCAGAGCTAATTTTTACCCTCGCGGTCAACCCAGATACGGGTCTGCTTGACTTCGAGGCGCGCCGTCTCGCCTTCCAGTTGGGCCTGACCGGCAAGGTGGCTATTCAAGCCGCAGGGGTCTTCCAAAAGCTCTACCAAGTTTATATGGACAAAGACGCCGCTCTTATCGAAATCAACCCGCTTGTGGTTACAAAAGATGACCGTGTGCTCGCTCTGGATGCCAAGCTGGCCTTCGATAGCAATGCTCTTTACCGTCACGCGGACATCGTAGAGTTGCGCGACAAAAGTGAAGAGGACCCGGCCGAAATTGAAGCCAGTCAGTATGACCTGGCCTTCATCAAGCTAGAAGGCGAGATTGGCTGTCTAGTGAACGGTGCCGGACTTGCCATGGCCACCTTGGACATCATTGAGCTTCACGGCAGTTCGCCGGCGAACTTTCTGGATGTGGGCGGTGGAGCCAACAAAGAGAAGGTCACCGCAGCCTTTAAAATTATTTTGAAAGATCCTAACGTGAAAGCCATTTTGCTCAACATCTTCGGCGGCATCATGAAGTGTGATGTCATTGCTGAGGGTGTTATCGCCGCCGCCAAAGAGGTCGGACTGCACGTACCGCTGGTGGTGAGGCTGGAGGGCACCAACGTTGAGCTGGGACGAAAGATCCTGGCTGAGAGCGGGCTGAACATCACACCGGCTGAAGACTTGGCCGACGCTGCCCAAAAGGCCGTTCAAGCAGCAAAAGGAGCGTAACGTGGCTATTCTTGTAGACGAAAATACCAAAGTTATTTGCCAAGGAATCACTGGCTCACAAGGCACCTTCCACACTGAGCAAGCGATCGCTTATGGGACCAAAATGGTAGGCGGCGTAACCCCCGGAAAAGGAGGCTCAAGCCACCTTGGCCTTCCAGTTTTTGACTCCGTCCACGAAGCCAAAGAAAAAACGGGCTGCCACGCCTCGGTGATCTATGTGCCGCCGCCCTTTGCTGCAGACTCCATTATGGAGGCCATCGATGCGGATCTGGACCTCGTGGTCTGTATCACTGAGGGAATCCCGGTCAACGACATGGTCAAAGTGAAAAGCTTCCTTAAGGGAAAGCGCACTCGCCTTGTTGGCCCGAACTGCCCTGGAGTGATCACCCCGGGGGCGTGCAAAATTGGAATTATGCCAGGTCACATTCATAAGCCCGGACGCATCGGAGTCCTCTCTAGATCTGGCACCCTGACCTACGAAGCCGTCCATCAGCTCACTCGCATTGGCCTTGGTCAGAGCAGCTGCGTGGGAATCGGCGGTGATCCTGTCAACGGAACCAACTTTATCGATGTGCTCGAGCTTTTCAACAAAGACCCGAACACCGATGCCGTGATCATGATCGGAGAGATCGGTGGAACCGCTGAAGAGGAGGCTGCGGAGTACATTCGTAAAGAATTTAAAAAGCCCGTCACGGCGTTCATCGCTGGGGCCAGTGCTCCGAAGGGACGCCGAATGGGCCACGCCGGCGCCATCGTGAGCGGTGGTCAAGGCACAGCCGAGGCCAAATTTGCCGCCTTGGAAGAGGCTGGCTGCACCATCGTCCGCAGCCCGGCCGATATGGGGGCCACCATGAAGGCCGCGCTGAATGCTTAACAACGATTTTATTTCTGTGGAAACTTTCAAATTTAGCCATCCTAGGAGGATTCATGGCCATCGAACAAACCTTTAGTATCATTAAGCCCAATGCCGTCAAAAAAAACGCCATCGGCGCCATTGTCGACCGATTTGAAAAAGAAGGTCTGAAAATCGCAGCTGCCAAGCTCGCAGTGATCCCTCAGGCTCAGTGCGAAGAGTTCTACGCTGAGCATAAGGCTCGTCCGTTCTTTGGCGAACTGGTAGAGTTCATGACTTCAGGCCCTGTTATGCTTATGGTTTTGTCGGGCGAGAATGCCGTAGCCAAGAATCGGGAGATCATGGGCGCCACCAATCCCTCTGAGGCCGCTGCTGGCACCCTCCGCAAACTCTTTGGTGACTCTGTTGGGGAGAACGCCGTTCACGGAAGCGACAGCCCCGCAAGTGCCGCTCGAGAGATCTCGTTGTTTTTTGAACGACAAGAAATCGTCAACGCCTAGCTCGCACCCTTGAAGAGGGCCACCTTTTAAAGGGCGGCCCTCCCAGCTTGAGCTTCCCCTGGCTAGCGAACTTTGTTAACTTAGGATATGGCATCCTCACTTGTTAGCCTCACCTTGACGCTCCTTCTGCTAGCTGGCTGTTCCACGTCAGCTCCGAAACAAGACCAAGAGAAGGCCTTTCTTCACGCGCAAATGGGATTAGGTCATTTTCGGTCCGGAAGCTTCAACCGAGCCCTTGGTCAGTACCTTGAGGCGGAAAAGGCTGATCCGCTGAGCGAGACCATTCAGAATCAACTCGGCTTAACTTATTTTATGCTGCAAAAGCCCGTGCAGTCTCTTCAGCACTTTGATCGAGCCCTGAGCTTGAATCCTCAATTTACAGAAGCCAAAAACAACAAGGCCCGAGTGCTCATCGAAATGAGGCGCTATCAGGAAGCCCAAACATTGCTTCGGCAGGTCTTAGAGGACCTCACTTACCCCCATCACCACAAGGCGCGCACCAACCTAGGTCTGCTAGAGTTTGAACGCGGCAACTACAGAGGTTCCAAAAACCACTTCCTAGCCGCACTTAAGTCAGACCGCGAAGACTGCATGCTCTATACCTACTATGGGCGCTCTCTTTACGAGTTGGCAGAGCACGGCGCCGCCACGCCCGTCTTCGACCGGGCCATCCAGTTGTGCAAAAACATGCCTGTTCCTGAACCTCTTTATTTTAGCGGCATGAATTTTTATAAGCTCGGTGATACATTAAAGGCTAAGGCTAGATTTGAAGAAGTCCTTGAGCTTTATCCCCTGGCTGACACTTCCAAAAGTGCGGCATCCATGCTCAAGCTTCTAGAAACACGGTGACGAAATGAAACAAACTGGGCACGTACTTCGAAAGGCAAGGGAAGATAAGGGCATCACCTTAAATCAGGTTTCCCTGGCCACTAAGATCAGCCCTAAAACCTTAGAGGCGATGGAAGCTGGGGACGTTGGCTCCCTGCCGCCGAAAAGTTTTTTGCGCGGCTTTGTCCGCTCCTACGCGCAGTTTCTAGCGATCGATATTAATAATGTTCTTGATCTGTTCCATGAAGAGATGGGGACCACGCGCCCGCCAGCTATTATAGAGGGCGGCGACGGTGCGCCACCTCCAGCAGCTCTCGGTGAGTCCTCTTCCTCAACCTCCTTGACCGCCCTTCGGCTTGAGGGAAATCTCCGAATTCTAAAAATCGCTGGCGTCGTGGTGTTCGTAGCTCTGCTTTTGGGTGGAATCATTTCCCTTAAGCGAAAGATGGAGTCCTACCAACAAGAGAAAGTGATCACGGGGGATCTACCCGATGTCCAGGCCCTCCCGCTGGATGAGAAGGACGAAGTCGAAGAGGAAGCTAGCGAAGATGAGGGAGCACCTGCACCAACACCTGCACCAACACCTGCACCAACACCTGCACCAACGCCAACACCAGCGCCTGCACCAGCGCCTGCACCAGCGCCTGCACCTGCACCAACACCTGCACCAACACCTGCACCAACACCTGCACCAGCGCCTGCACCTGCACCAACACCAGCACCAACACCAGCACCAACACCTGCACCAGCACCTGCACCAACACCTGCACCAACACCTGCACCAACACCTGCACCTGCACCAACACCAGCGCCTGCGCCTTCCGCAGGGCAACGGGAGCTAGTGATCGAAGCGCTGGGCCCCGTTCAAGTGGAGTGGACCGTGAACGGACGCACGCAAAGAATTACCATGTCGCCCGATGAGGTGCGCACTCTGCGAGCTAACTCACCCATTAAAGTCGTGCTTTCTGATGGCGGAGCCGTAAACCTTTCTCGCGATGGCAAAGACCTTGGAGTTCCGGGCTCGCTCGGAAAACGCTTTGAAGGGAACTTTTAATCAGTGAACCCTGTGACCCTAAGGTGGTGGTGGACGGCCCTTCTTGTGAAGGTTGGGGTCGCCGCACTCGTTCCGTTAACGGCCGACGAAGCCTACTACTGGGTCTGGAGTCGCTTTCCTGACTGGTCCTATTATGACCACCCGGCGATGACGGCCTGGCTTTACAGCCTGGCTCCCTACATTAAATCCATACCAGGTCTTAGCCGCTTGCCCTTTATTCTTATGGGCCACGTCACCGTTTTGATCTGGCTGCGCCTATTAGCCCCCTCCTTAAAGGCTTCTTATCAGAATTTACTGCTCTTACTTTTAGTTCTTCATCCCTTCACAGGCCTAGGCTCCCTTTTAGGGACGCCAGATGTACCCCTTATTTTTTGGTGGTCTTTAGGGATTTACCTTATCAGCCGCATTCAGGAACAAGGAAAACTGGGCGACTTTGCTCTCTTGGGTGCGGCACTCGGTCTTGGGTTTTGTTCAAAGTATATGATGGTTCTTTTTGTCCCAGCGCTTTTGGTTCACGTGCTGATGGCCCCTGCCGACAGGAAAGCTCGTTTGCTCCAACCACGAGGAGTCAGCCTTACCTTTTTCTTTGGACTGATTTTTTCTCTTCCCGTCCTTTACTGGAACCTTCAGAACGATTGGGCTTCCATTAAGTTTCAGGCCGATCACGGCCTGGGCTCACCCCAGTGGAATCCCAAATGGACCCTGGAGTACCTTGCAGGTCAGCTCATGCTGCTTTTCCCGCTGCTGCTTTATTCGCTCAAGAGAAGTCGCCCGACGGCACAGTGGAACTGGCTCTATCCCTACGCTTTCCTGCCGATCTTGTTTTTTGCTTTGACCAGCTTCAGAGGTCACGTGGAAGCTAACTGGCCCATTGCGGGCTACCCCGCCTACCTTGCCTTGGTGATCCTCGGCGCTGCCACCTGGCAGAGAAAGATCCTTATAAAGGTCTCAGTTGCGATTTTTGCGGTGCTGACCTTGGCTGCTGTGACAGAAGGCGTGCACCACTGGGTTCCGGTGCCGAAGAACAAAGTTAAGCTGCATGAGTTTGACGGCTACCGGGATTTATCTAAAGACGCACTGGCCCTGACTGACAAAGGTGAGGCGGTCTTTACGGGCTCTTACCAGATGGCCTCGGCCATGTCCTTTCAGACGGGAGTGCTTTACCCCAAGCTTCCAGGGATCAACCGGAGGGATTTCTTTGATGAGATCGGCTCACAGGTGCCCGAGCGTTTTTATGTTTTTGTGATTGTATGGTACGACCTTCCGCAAAAGTACAAAGAGGCTGGCTACAAAGTGATATCTCAGAAGTCCTACGGACCCGATTACAAGCTCCTTGAAGTGGAGCGCCCATGACCAAGTGGATCAGCCTGGCGGTGCTCTTCTGTGCCTTCTTAGGCTACGGGCTTTTTCTGAACCGCTACAACGTGGAGGTCCTATCGGGAGAGCTGCGCCGAGGTCATCCCGAGGGGTTCTTCGATTATCGCGGTGCTGTCCATGTGCTCAGCCAGCGCTCTGATAAAGACCCGGTCCCGGTGGATGAGCTTCTTGCGGCTCAGAAAGTGGAGCTGGATTTTATCGTGTTCAACGATCCGGGGATTCGGGAGACTCATGCTGATGGCTACCTGAATGGCATTCTCGTGATCGACGGATCGTCGCTGAATTACTTGGATTCTTTGCTTCTTTATCTGCCTGCTGAGGGACCCGAAGCCTACAGCTCCATGGGCAACCCGCATATCTTCTTAGCCGATCTTTTGTCCCAGAACACTCAAGCCCCGGACCTGGACCTAGCCATTTTAGCCCACCCCTTTAAGCCTGGTTTTGAGTGGCAGGGCAGCTAC
>CAYRIE010000036.1:0-10798 GCA_964424215.1 uncultured Pseudobdellovibrionaceae bacterium | reverse complement strand
TACACCACAGCGACTGCGGTCACGCTCACTCTATCAGTTGATGATGCGCTGGATATGTACATTACGGACACCGCCAGCTGCGCCTCAGGCGGCGCGTGGGAGGAGTACGACACTACCAGGGCGTGGGCTCTGCCCCTTGAAAATGATGAAAATACGGTTTATGCCAAATTCCGCCATGGAGAAAATGAATCCTCCTGCGTGAGCGCTGCCATCATTCATGATGACTCCGATCCTAATGATCCGACGGCCCTCTCGATGAGTGCCGCCACAGCCAGTACTCACATGACTCCGATCATCTCCTTCACAGATGCCACAGATGTGGGGCCTGCAGGCATCGCAAAACATCAGATCCAAATACATCTGGCTTCAGATGACTCCGTTGTCGTGGCTTGGCAAGATTTCGATAGCGGAGATCAGCTGACAGGTCTTGCACTCACAGAAGGCGAAGACTACTACGCAGTAGTTAAAGCCATCGACAACGCTGGAAACCAAAGCGATGGTGCCGCTACGGCCGAGTGGACCGCCACCGATGTTCCGCCCTCCGATGCAATGGTTTTGGTTGTAGATACAAGCTTGGGTTCGCCAGGTGACCGGGACGTAAGCCTCCCCCTGGGCGGAACGGTGACTAACATCTATGTCGACTGGGGAGATGGCTCTCCTCTAGAGGTATTTAACTCGTCTGGACTGGCAAGTCATACCTATGCTGCTGATGCTGAGTACACCATCCAAATCTTTGGCGAGAAACTGACCAAATTTGAATGTTCTGATACTATGTTTTTTACGCCCACTGCTGACGTAGAAAAAATAATTTCAGTACAAAGCTTTGGTGATCTCGGCCTAGAAAGCCTCATTTGCGCATTTAGCGGTGCTGCGAATCTACAGTCACTACCGAGCGCTCTGCCCGATTCAATTACTAACTTAAAGGCCATGCTCAAAGGAGCCATCAACTTCGATCAGTCCCTAAATGGCTGGGACGTCAGCAATGTTACTGATTTTAGGAATCTCTTTAACGGCGCAACCAGCTTCAACCAGAACCTAAGTAGCTGGGACGTTAGTAGTGGCACTGATCTGGGCACCATGTTTGCCGGCGCTACTAACTTTAACGGCAAACTCGACAACTGGCAGTTTAAGAGCAGTGCGAACCTAGAGGGGATCTTTAGTGGAGCCACCTCCTTTAATCAGGATTTGGGCAGCTGGGACACCTCGGGAATAACCGACAGAAGCCAAATGTATGGGATGTTCTATGGGGCCACATCCTTTAACCAGGACCTGAGCTTGTGGTGCGTATCCGGGGCATCCTCAAAGCCTGATGACTTTGACGCGGGAGCCACCTCGTGGATCCTGCCACGGCCCAGATGGGGCCTCTGCCCAGGAGCTGAGACTCCGACGAACCCAAGCCTGGTGATTAACGGAGGAGCAGCGCTTACTAACAATACTGCTGTCACTCTCACTCTCTCAGTAGATGACGCGCTCGATATGTACATCACGGACGCCGCAGGCTGCGCCTCAGGCGGTGTGTGGGAGGAATTTAATGCTTCTAAAGCTTGGACGCTCCCAACGGAAAACGCTACCAATACGGTCTATGCCAAGTTTCGCCATGGAGAAAATGAAACCTCCTGCGTGAGCGCTAGCATTCTTCATTCCACCAATGAGCCCATGGCGCTTGTGATCGACACCACTTTGACTCCTGGAAACCGCGAGATGACCCTCCCTTTGCGCGGCACCGCCACCAACGTCTACGTTGATTGGGGAGATGGATCGCCGTTGGAGCTGGTCGTTCTGGCGATTCCACCTGAATTTATCACACACACTTATGCCGTTGATGGTGAGTACACCATTCAGATCCATGGTGAGCTTCTCACTCACTTTGCTAACTTGAGCACTCTCTGGCCTTATGACAACGTGGCAAAAATTAAAGAGGTTGTTAGTTTTGGGGATATCGGGATTGAGAGCTTTATGGGAGCCTTCATGGGCGCGGTCAACCTGGAATCCGTGCCAGAAGACCTACCTTCCACAGTCACAGATATGTGGGGCATGCTCAGCGGTGCTACGAAATTCAACCAGGATCTTGACACTTGGGACGTCAGCAATGTGGACATTCTGGAAAGCCTGTTTTGGGGCGCGACCAGCTTTAACGGCAGCGTGGAGGGCTGGCAGTTTAAAAACAACGCCATGATTACCGGAATGTTTGGTAATGCTGCAGCTTTCAACCAAGATCTCAGCAGCTGGGATGTGACAAAGGTTAAGTCTCTAAACAGTCTTTTTGATGGCGCCTCATCTTTTAACCAAGATCTAAGCAGTTGGGATACGTCCAATATCACCTCAATGGCTGGAGTCTTTAGAAACGCAACGTCTTTTGACCAAGACCTTTCAAGCTGGGACACCTCCAACGTAACGACCATGTGGGAGATGTTTAGCGGGGCGACAGCTTTCAACCGAGATATCAGCGGATGGGACGTAAAGAAAGTCACTCGCATGGATGAGATGTTCAAAGATGCTACTAGCTTTGATCAAGACCTGAGCACCTGGGAAACACAAAGCTTGACGAATATTTCGCAAATCTTTCGGGACGCCACGTCGTTCGATGGCGATATCAGCACATGGGACACGAGCAAAGTTACAAATATGAGCTCTGCTTTTCAGGGAGCAACTCTTTTCAATCAGGATCTTTCGGGATGGGTTACCTCCGGGGTCACCAGTAGAGCCAACATGAGCCAAATGTTTAATGGCGCGGCCACCTTCAACCAGGATCTAAGGCAATGGTGTGTGGACTTTACCCCCGCTCCCACGGGCTTTAATACTGCCACGCCTGCTTGGTCGCTTCCCAAGCCCAGGTGGGGTCTCTGCCCAGGATCTGAGACACCGACCAACCCAAGTCTTGTGATCAACAGCGGCGTAGATTACACGACAGCAACCGCAGTTACGCTCACTCTTTCAGTTGATGACGCCCTTGATATGTACATCACCGACACCGCAGGATGTGCCTCAGGCGGCACGTGGGAGGACTTCAGCACATCCAAATCTTGGTCACTTCCTACTTCGAACGACTCTAATACGGTCTACGCCAAGTTCCGCCACGGAGAAAATGAAACCTCCTGCGTGAGCGATAGTATCATCCATGACAACTTAGATCCGCTGGCTGTAACAGATCTTATTCTGAGCATGGCACCTGTGGGCCTGACCCAGTCGCCAGCCGTTAGCTACACGGCAGCTGTGGATCAGGGACCCGCAGGTATCGACCGACATGAAATAGCGATTTACCGGTACACAGATGATGAGCCCATGATGGACCCTGAGTGGCAGACGCACTCCAGTGGCGATTCGGTCACGGGCCTCACCCTACAAGAAGGGCTAGCCTATTACGCTGTGGTTCGGGCGATCGATAAAGCAGGACAAACCGGAGCCGTAGAAACTTCTGATCCTTGGACCACCTACTCCGCAATCCTTGCCACGCTTTCAGGAGAGCCTGACGACCCTTCAAACGCCACCTCACTTGATGTCACCGTCGGGGGCACGGGAGTGGCTTCTTATCGTTTCAAAGTCGGGCCAGAGGGTTCAACGGACTGCTCCGATGAAGACGGATACTCGGCAACTATTGGCAAAGACACCAAGGTCACAGCTAGCTTGGCTGGAGAGCCCGACGGCGACTTGATTCTCTGTGTGGTTGGAACTAATGGTACCGACTGGCAGGCTTTTGCGTCGGCCACCGATTATGAGTGGGTCAAGGACACTCAAGCACCTGATAACCTGACTCTGGCGATCAACGGCGGTGACCTGACCACTACCGATGTGGAAGTTACGCTAACTCTCGCTGCAACAGATGCTCACGCCATTGAGATGTACATCACCAACACCGCAGGCTGCGAAGAGGATGGGTCCTGGGAAGATTTTGCTACTTCAAGAGCCTGGACCCTGGAACAAACCAATGGCATGGCCACGGTTTACGCCATCTTCAAAGACTCACTAGGACATGAATCCTCTTGCATAAGCTCTACGATTGAACACTTGGTGCCCCCGTCTGATCCCCTTCTCACTATCGAAGATGATGCCGACTTCACCGAAACCTTGAATGTGAGGCTCGACCTCGCAGCTGACGGCGCTGAAGAGGCGGACGAGATGTACATCACCAACACGGCAGCATGCGCTGGGGGCGGCAGCTGGGAATCCTATCAAACTTCTAGCGTTTGGACACTTGCGCCCACCTCCGGCACCGGCACGGTGTACGTCAAATATCGAAACGACGGCGGAGAGTCGTCTTGTGTTAGTGCCTCCATAAGCTACCGGGAGCCAGCTCTGTTTAGGTCGGTGACGGCCGGCACTGGATTTGCCTGCGGCATCAACCAAGACGGAGACGCCTACTGCTGGGGGGATAACTCTAAGGGTCAGCTTGGAGATGGAACCTTGGTGGCCAAACTTACGGCTACGAAAGTGGACGCCGGTAATCTGAAGTTTCTGGATCTGGCCGCAGGAGCTGAGCACGTTTGCGGTGTGATGGGGAATGGGTCTGTGTACTGTTGGGGCGAGAACTCAAGTGGACAGCTCGGAACGGGAAATACGACTCCTCAAACAACGCCTGAACTTATTCATGAGGCCATCCTTTCAGGCAACTCTAAGTACTTTACCGCCATCACCGCCGGCGCTTACCACACCTGTGGGCTTACGCTAGAGAACGAGGCCTACTGCTGGGGTGCCAACTTAAAGGGCCAGCTGGGTGATAGCACCACGGCACCCTCTTCTTCTCCTATCCCTGTAGACACGGGCGGCATGACCGGCTCCACGCGCTGGAAGGCTCTTTCGGCCGGTGGCGGTCACACCTGTGGACTCACAGCTGACAGCCGCATTTACTGCTGGGGAGATAACCTTAAGGGGCAGCTAGGTACGGACGACACCACAGACCTCACTCGGCCCGATGTGGAACTAACCTACACCAACGTCGCAGGCGGGGTAGATGCTCGCTATCTGAAGGTTTCCGCCGGACATGAGCACACTTGCGCGCTGACCTCAGGAGCCCAGGTCTACTGCTGGGGGGATAACACCCAAGGACAGCTTGGTGACGGAACAAGCATTCAGCGCAACTCGCCCACACTCATCACGGACACCCACCTTGATAGAGAGAGCTTTAGAGAAATCTCAGCTGGCCATCAGCAGACCTGCGGCGTTCTCTCTAGCGGTGCCGTGGCCTGTTGGGGAGTGGCCAGCAGCGATGGACTTCCGCGCCACCCAGCTGCCGACTATATGGACTCCCAGACGACCTTCCTGCAAGTGGCTGCTTCTCAGGGTAGCAGCTGCGGCCTCTCTTCTGAGGGAAGGCTCTTCTGCTGGGGGGACAACAACCAGGGGCAGCTCGGAGATGACACCACCACGGCCCGCGTGAGCCCCAAGCCCGTTCATACAGGCTCGGTGCCGGATTCAGGGCTCGTCTTTAAAGAGGTTTACCAGGGCAAAAGCCATCTTTGCGGGATTGCCCATGATGGTAAAGCCCACTGCTGGGGAAGAAATGATTATGGTCAGCTTGGTAACGGCACTGTTCTCGATGCTGCCCACCCTGAACTCCAAAAGGTTGTTACCACCGGGATGACCGGGGATAAAACGTTCACAGATCTGTCGCTATCTGACTGGAACACCTGCGGAGTTGCAACCGATGGAGCCACCTACTGCTGGGGTGACAACAGGTTCAGTCAACTAGGAGATAATCAGCTGTCGCCCTCCAATTCTTCCCAACCTACGCCCGTGGATCTAACGAATGTGACGGGAATTAAGGAGTCGGTGGACATCGTCGTGAGCTCAGGAGCAGGCTGCCTTCTGACGGCTGACTCCAGAGTGTTTTGCTGGGGCAGTAGCTGGAATGGCCAGGTGGGAGAGGGCGAGTTGAACGATGTATACGACCGCCCCGTTGCCCTTAACACCTCAACTGTAAGCGGCCTAACTGCCATGATCTCCCTATCTCGCAACCCCTTGAGCCACTGCACGCTGACCGTGGAGGGTCTCCCCTACTGTTGGGGTAGAAATGCCGGAGATGAGGCGGGCTTTCTGGGTGACGGGAAAACTTCAGATCAAACGCGCCCCAGCCCCGTGATTTTAACAGACCTTGCCAGCGAACAGATGGCAGTGGCTATCACAGGTGGCCACAACAGCTACTGTCTCAGATCCTCGATCGGAGAAAGCTACTGCTGGGGTGGAAACTATTACGGGGAGCTTACAGGGAGCGGTCATAAACTTGTAGCTTCCTTAGTTAACACCAGCACCCTGACGGGCGCGACCCTCTTTAGAGACTTTAAAGAGTCTGGGGTGAGTAGCGCCTGCGGCATCGCAGGTGATGGAATTATGTACTGTGTAGGAAGTGCTCTTTACGGCGGACTGGGCAATGGCGACACGGGTACAAATTCATCAGTTCCCATACCAATCTTGCTCACCAACGTTACCGAAAGCGATACGAGCTTTTGGGCGCTTACGGGCGGCAGTGGCCATAGTCACAACGGAGACCCAGAAATTAATGATGGCGCTTACTCCGCCTGCGCCATTCTCACGGGCGGCACTACTTACTGCTGGGGCCGAGACAAATGGGGCCAGATGGGATCACCAGGAGGTGGCCTGGGTCCCAACTCCGATAGGTATGCCACTCCCGTACCTTTTGCCGGCATTCCCTGATCTGGGCGACTCCGCCACGAGCGCGGCGCCAAATTCCTAATAGCTCCAGCTCAGTCCCGAAAAGTAGCGCTGGTCGGTGGAAACAACCTCCTCGGGGGGCCGACTGTCGTAAAGCAGCTCGTAGCTTAATCTAAGATGAAGCTCCTTTACCAAGTGGACGCGAAGTGAGCTGTCCCAGAGAACGTGCAGATCCTCAGACCTATCGGCCCTGGGCTGATAGTAAACGGTGCTAGAAAGTGAGGCGCCCTCTTTCCAACTGTAACGGTACGATAGGTAGACATTACCCCGGACGGCATCCTCTTCTGAGGTGGCAACGCCGTTAACAGCTGCGAGCCTTTCGTGAGAATAAAAGGCTCCCACACCTAAAAACAGACGCACCTGAGCCGTGTCGTAAACCCCAGCACGAAAATTCCCGCCAGCCAAAACTCTGTAGGAGAGGCGCTTAAATTCATCTTTTTGTAGCTGAGTGAACATCTCGGCTGCGGTGCTCTCCCCTGTGGCTCTTACGTAACGGAGGTGACCCAGCCCCTGGTTCACATTGACCTCATCACCGGACTCTCCGTATCTATAATTTAAAATAAAGAGGCTCTCACTCGCCTCGCGCGTCCAAGCGAAGGCGTTTTGCGCCTGAAGGGCTAAAATGTTGGTGTTGCCGCTGGATCTGGAGAAGGAAAGATCCAGCTTTCCTGAGCCGCCCACCTGGCCCGAATCGGGGCGAAGATCCTCGATGTTCACAATGGCCGCACGGGCAGCCGAAGGGCTAAGCCAAATGAGCCCTCCCAGCAGGACAAGTAAAAAAGCCCCCTTAACAGCCAGATCACTGAGGGGGACTTTACAACCTATGAGACCAGATGTTTGAAGTGGAGATGAATTCTTCGGCATAGTTAGCACCCTATGATTAGCCCCCTCGGCGGGTCAACCCATGGAGACAAGCGCCCTGCCGCGAAAAGTTTGGCAAGAAAGTAGGGCCTCGATTCTGACCAGCCAAAAATCCCTGTCCTTCTTCTCAAGGCTCAACTAAAATTTCAACGGTTGAGATGAAGGGAGACGACGTGAGTGCTTTGGACCGAGTGATCACTTCAAGACAGCGCGACATTGGCGGATTTTTTGTGCGGCGCCTTTTGCCCTTTGCTGCCCGGCGTATGGTGGGACCCTTTATCTTTTTCGATCATATGGGCCCTGCGAACTTTTCACCTGGTAAGGGCATGGACGTTCGCCCCCATCCCCATATCGGTCTGTCCACAGTCACCTATCTTTTTGAAGGTGTGATTCAGCATAAAGATTCTCTGGGTTATGACCAGCCCATCGAACCAGGCGCTATCAACTGGATGACGGCGGGCCGCGGGGTTGTTCACTCCGAAAGATCACCTGAGGCTCAGCGCCTTACGGGCGGCCCGCTTCACGGAATTCAGCTCTGGGTGGCTCTGCCTGAGGCCTTTGAAGAAGGCAGCCCCAGCTTTCATCACCATCCGGCAAGCACTCTTCCCCGCTGGAAGGAGGGCGGGGTGGATCTGACCTTGCTGCTCGGAAAGGCTTTTGGACATGAGAGTCCGGTGAAGGTTCACTCCCCCCTGATTTATCTGGAAGCTCAGATGCCTAAGGGCAGCAGGCTTCATTTTCCAACCCATGGGATGGAGTCGGCTGCCTATGTGGTGGAAGGGAGCGTACTTTTGAACGGCCAGCAGCTTTCAGCCTATGAGATGGGTATTCCAGAACCTCAGGAGGACCTTCAACTTGAGGCAGCAGCCGACAGCCGCGTGATGCTCATCGCCGGTGCTCCCCTGGGTGAGCGCTTTATCGACTGGAATTTTGTTTCAAGCTCCAAAGAAAGACTGGCAGAGGCCAGGGCCGAGTGGGCTGCCTTTGGCCCAAGAAAAGAAAGCACCAGGTTTCGGCCCGTGCCAGGGGATGACAAAGAGTTCATTCCGCTTTAAGGCGTGATCTTGCTAAAGAATTTGCCCTGACCTAGGATAAGCCCCATGCCCAAACGTTATCTTCCTCTGGCCACATCCCTGCTGCCTACGGCCCGACTGGGTCTTTTCTCAGCGATGAGGCAGCGGCTCAAAGAGGGCTACACTGCAAAGCATTTTAAAGACGACGTGATGGCCGGTGTGGTTGTGGCCCTTGTGGCCATACCCCTTGGCATGGCGCTCGCCATTGCCACGGGAGTGCCGCCTCAGTACGGTCTTTACACTGTGATCGTTGCTGGGGGCGTGGTGGCCTTACTGGGCGGATCGCGCTTTCAGGTTACGGGCCCCACGGCAGCCTTTGTGGTGGTGCTGGTTCCCATTGTCAAAGAGTTCGGCTTTGCTGGCCTTTTGGTGGCAGGACTTCTTGCAGGAGCTTTACTGATCCTCATGGGCCTAGCCCGAATGGGTCGGCTGATTCAGTTCATACCTCACCCTGTGACCACAGGATTTACGGCAGGGATTGCCGTGGTGATTGCTGTTTTGCAACTCAGTGATTTTTTAGGACTGACCGTTTCAGATAGCGGCAGCTCCTTTTTAAGTCAGGCGCAGGCGCTTTTTGCTGCGCTTCCCACCGCCGACTGGGCGGAGGTGTCTGTGGGAATCGCAACCCTAGTGCTTCTGATTTATTGGCCTAAGGTGAGCCGGAAAATTCCAGCTCCGCTCGTTGCGCTCACGTTTGCAGCTGTTGCCGTTGTCGCCCTTAAACAGGTGATGCCAGCCTTTGATGTGGCCACGATCGGCAGCAGGTTCACCTACAGCGTCCAAGGAGTTACGGGCCACGGCATCCCTCCGGTCCTACCGCAGATGGACTGGCCGTGGAATTTTGGCGGCGGTAACTTTCAGTTCAGTTTTGAAACTTTCAAAGCCCTGATGCCTGCCGCCTTTACGATCGCTATGCTGGCAGCCATTGAATCTTTGCTTTCTGCGGTGGTGGCTGACGGTATGACCCGTACCAAGCACGATCCCGACGGGGAGCTGGTGGCCCTTGGCGTGGGCAACATGGTTGCGCCCTTTTTTGGCGGGATTGCTGCCACAGGGGCGATTGCCCGAACGGCAACCAACATCCGCTTTGGCGCGACTTCGCCGGTGGCAGCTGTGGTGCACTCAGCGGTGACTCTGCTCGTACTTTTGCTATTTGCACCCTACGTTTCCTACCTTCCCATGGCCTCCCTGGCTGCGCTTTTGATTATGGTGGCCTACAACATGGCTCAGGTGGCGCACTTTGTTCATATTGTGCGGGTGGCTCCAAGAAGTGACGTGATCGTTCTACTGATCTGTTTTTCCCTGACGGTGCTGTTTGACATGGTGGTGGGTGTGACGGTGGGAATCGTGCTGGCCTCCCTTCTTTTCATGCGCCGCATGGCTGAGGTCACCGAGGGCCATCAGCTCAAAGAGACGCCGCCAGAGCTGGGCGAAGCCGAAGTTCCACCTGGGGTGCTGCTTTATGTGATTGAGGGGCCGCTCTTTTTTGGTGCCGCAGAAAAAGCCTCAGAGGCCATTTCTGTAACCAGCAACATTCGCGGCGTGATTCTTATCATGGACTCTGTGCCCTCCATGGATATCACGGGCCTAGTGGCCCTTGAGAGCACCTTAAGAAAACTTACCAAAAGGGGCATCACGGTGGTCCTAACAGGCCTTCGCCCTCAGCCAAGAGATCTGATCGAAAAGGCCAGGCTCACCAGCAGCGAAATCGCTCACATCGTCCCCAGCCTGAAAGAGGCCTATAAGCTCTTTAACCCAGCCCCACCTGTCTAATCTTTGTTCAGTTCGGAACTTCTTATCGCCTAGGCGCGCTGGGATCGGCACCACCTAGCCCCCATAGTATAGTGGCTTTCAGGGATGTCTGTGTTTTGCCATAAAAGGGTTTCTTGAACCTTTTAGGAGCGCTGCTTGTGAGAAGCTTTGGAAAACACATCCTATACGTCGGAGCTGTGCTGCTTCTTTCACAGGGCCTTTATGCTCAGGCACCTGAAACCTATCTGAGCGGTAGGCAAATCTGCGCCCAAGAATCAGGAGCCTGGATTCAGGTTCCCCGCACCTACCAGCTCACCCTTCAGGGCGCAAAGTACACGTTAACTGACGATTCCGTCCAAGGGCAGAGCGAAATATTTTATAAAGTCTATGCTGACGGTCAGGACCTTGGCGCCTTCTTAAGGCCCGGCAGGCCCGTGATGATTTAC
>CAYRIE010000035.1:0-11010 GCA_964424215.1 uncultured Pseudobdellovibrionaceae bacterium | reverse complement strand
GGCACTCCAAATCCAGGTACTCCAAATCCAGGCACGCCAAATCCGGGCACGCCCGATCCGGGCACACCAGATCCAGGGACTCCCGATCCGGGCGATCCAGGCACCTGCACATCCTTTATGGGAAAAGTTCAGAGCCAGTCTTTTGGAAAAAGATACTCCACTATGGATAAGATCATTGAGGTCGCTTCAAGTGCGAGAGCTTCACTTTACGATCCTTCAGCTAGCGAGCCTGCACCGATCTATGATCGTGGTGAATCTCAGCTGGTGGGTGACCCTGAAGACGGAGACTCCCAACTTGTGGCCGATCCTGACCCCGATACTGTTCTCAGAGAGTACGTAGCTCTTTATGATCGTGCATGTCTGGAAGCAAAAAAAGAGAACCTTCGAGCTGCACTCTTTAAAGAGCATCTTTCTGAGCGAACTCAGCGTTATCAGGCCGACATCGTGCCGATCTCTGAGCGCGAAGCTCGCCAGATTGAGGCTGAACTGAGACAAGATCCTTGTTTGGTGGCCTTCGTTCCGAACCGCAAAGTCCACACTGTCTCTGAGATGTCGATTCAGGAGTTCACCAACGAGCCTCTGCGTGATCAGCAGCAGCACATTGATTTCATCAAAGCTAAGAAGATGTGGGATATTCTCTACACTAAGGCTAATTTCAACAAAAAGGTCGTCGTAGGTGTGATCGACACGGGTATTCAGCTCAGCCATGAAGACTTAAAAGCCAACCTTTGGCGCGATTCCTCAGGCAATGCGGGTAAGAACTTTATCAACACCAACCGCACGGCTGATGACGATCATAACCATGGAACCCACGTTGCAGGTTTGATCGGTGCTGATGGAATCAACGGAGTGGGTGGTATCGGCGTAGCGCCTAAAGGTGTGCAGCTGATGGCGCTAAAAGCTCTCGGTGCCAGTGGCGGAGGTAATATTGGCCACATCGTCAACGCGGTCAACTATGCGGCTGAAAACGGCGCGCACGTGGTTAATATGAGCCTGGGTGCTCCTGGGAAGGTGGACATTCTCGGTGCTGCCATTCAAAACGCTGTAGCGTCTGGCACCTTTGTTCTAGCTGCTGCAGGTAACGACAACAGATTGATCTCCGCACAGACACCCTACTCTCCAATGATGTACGCTAAGGATATTGCGGGCTTTGTGAGCGTGGGCTCTCAAGACGTTATCAATGGTAACCGGTCCTCGTTCAGTAACTATAGCTCCACCTACGTGGAAATCTTTGGACCTGGCGCTATGGGCAGAAATGGAAACTCGCTGGTGGGACTGCTCTCCACCGTGCGAGGTGGTTACGGACGCGCTGCGGGCACCTCCATGTCCACACCCGTGGTGGCTGGTGCTGTGGCTCTCCTTTACCGCGCCTTCTGGGAGCGGGGCCTCAATCCCACACCCCAAGTCATTGAGGGCTTCCTGCTGAAATACGCTGAGAAGTCGGCCGCTCTGGCTAACTTTGGCATGAACGGGAACGTTCTGGATATGGAGCTCTTGGCTCAGGGAATTAAAGACGAGTTAGATTCCGGCGCTTGCCGCTAATTACTTGCTGTTTGGCGAAGGCTCCTTTAGGACCATAGTATGTCCAAGGAGCTTTCGGTTTTTACCGACATCAAAGAACTCTTCACACTGTCCTCACTCCGCAAAAAACAGGGTCGAAGACCCCAGAGTGAGGACCTTTCTTTTATCAAAGATGCGTCCATGGCAGTTGCTGACGGTAAGATCGCCTGGCTAGGGCCTGCGGATCTGGCCGAAAAAGAAATAAAATCCAACTTTCCAGAGGCTTCCCTCACTTGGCACTCCCTCAAACATCAGCGAGTTTATCCGGGCTTTGTAGAGGCTCACACCCACATGGTGTTTGCAGGAGATCGGTCGGAGGAGTTTGAATGGCGTATGGCGGGTGTCAGCTATGCCGAGATTTCAGCTAGAGGCGGGGGCATCTTAAGCACCGTCGAGGCGGTAAAAAAGGTTTCAGAAAAAGAGCTTCTTGATTCGGGACAAGAGCGTCTTAAAAGGTATCTGCGCCAGGGCGTAACCACCTTAGAGGTGAAAACGGGCTACGGCCTGAGCCTGGATCAGGAGCTTAAACTCTTAAGGGCCGTCGAAGCGCTTCAAGGGCTCAGGGTGGTGCCGTGCTATTTGGGTGGGCACGCGCTGCCCGCTCCCTACAAGGGGCGCCCGGAAGATTACCTTATGGAGGTCACCTTACCCACGCTCAAGAAGATTCATGAAAATCACCGCTGCCGGCGCGTGGATATTTTCGTGGAGGAGGGTTTTTTTGACATCGCAACAGCCCGCAAGTTTTTTGAGGAGGCTCACCGCTTAGGCTTTAGGTTCACCATTCACGCAGAACAGCTCACCCGGCAGGGAACCACCGACATGGTGGTGGGGCTGAGCGGGCTTTCGCTAGATCACGGTGTGCACTTATCTAAAGAGGACATTGCGCAGCTGGCCCACTCTGAGGTCACCAGCGTGCTGCTGCCGGCAGCAGATTTTTATATTAAGTGTCCGTATCCGCCGGCACGCCAGCTGATCGACAGCGGGGCCCGTGTGGCCCTAGCTACGGATTACAACCCCGGAACCTCTCCTACGCAGGATCTGGCTTTTGTGGGTTTGTTAGCGCGCCTTGAAATGAAGATGAGCCTAGCTGAGGTTTGGGCCGCCTACACTGTGAATGCGGCTTGGGCGCTAGGTTTGCAAGATGAGTGCGGATCGTTAGAGGTCGGAAAGTCAGCTGATTTCATCGTCAGTGATTCTTCACCTCACGGGTTTTTCTATGAAGTCGGCCACACTCCAGTTTCTGCAACTTATGTGGCCGGCGAGCAGGCCGAGCTTTAATTTCATTTTTTACATTGCCAAGGTCAAAAAAGCCTGAATAGTCTGATGGTAGTTAGACCCAAAGGAGGGGACTTATGCCGACAGATTACACCTTCGTAACTCAGTCTAAGTATTACTCGCCGGTTTTTAATGCCGCCCTCTTTGACGGTCCGCTTCGCCTCTACTTTGCGCAGTCTCACGAGGCCGACGCTTTAAAGGTGTACTTTCAGGTGCAGGAAATCCTGGGCTCACCCGAACTTCGGCGTCACTTTAAAAGCAACAACCAGTGCCTTTACATCATGATTTATCCCACGCCGGAAAGTTTTGAAATCCTCTTTACCGATCCTTCATCGCAAGGTTTTGAGGCCACTCAGCTGGACCAAAGTCCGCTGATTGGAATCAAAGGTCCTTTGACCTCTGAGGGAGTGGAGAAGGTAGTTGAGCTGATCATCGATTTTCTGGCGTCCGTTCCGCGCTTATCACCAGGGCCGATGGCCGAGGCCTAAGAGGGCTTAAAGTCTTAATTTGAGACTTCCGATAGATCCAGTATGACCTCGCCCCCAAAACTTTCCACAAAAGCCCGGCTTAAGAACTCCTCAGGCCAGGTTGTTGTCGAGTACATTCTTCTTTTAAGCGCTTTGGTTCTCATCGGTGCTTTGATCACGCGGACGATGGTCAGCCGCGATCCTGACTCCCCGGGCTTTCTGATCTCCAAGTGGGTCAAAATAGTTGAAGTCATCGGAAGCGATAGCGGCGAGTAGCCCCACTAGCTG
Organism: uncultured Pseudobdellovibrionaceae bacterium; assembly: GCA_964424215.1. GTDB lineage: Bacteria > Bdellovibrionota > Bdellovibrionia > Bdellovibrionales > JAGQZY01 > CAYRIE01. The sequence continues at coordinate 7,420 of CAYRIE010000035.1, read as the reverse complement.
CACCAAAAGTTGACCTTTTTTAAAGGGGGCCTAATGATGGCCTTTAAAAGAGGTGCGATATGGCGACAGGCTCATCTTTTATTTTGGCCATCGATCAGGGCACAACGAGCTCTCGCGCGGTGTTAGTGGATGAGCTGGGCGGGATCCGAGCTGTTAAAAGCTTTGAGTTTGCGCAGCACTTTCCTCATGAGGGGTGGGTGGAGCACCACGCCGAAGAAATTTGGCAGAGCGTGAATCAGTCCATCAAGGGCGTCTTAGAGCTGAGCGGAGTTTCCCCTCAAAAGATTTTAGCCATTGGTATCACCAATCAGCGTGAAACTGTGGTCGCCTGGGATAAGAAAACGCTGAAGCCCCTGGGGCCCGCAATTGTTTGGCAGTGCCGCCGCACCACCGACATGTGCACAAAGCTGAAACGCCAGCCTGATGTGGTTAAAAGAGTGCGCACCAAAACAGGCCTTTTGATCGACCCCTATTTTTCGGGTACAAAAATTCGCTGGATCCTTGAGAATAACCCCGATGCTCGGAGGCTTCAAAAGGAAGGACGTTTGGCTTTTGGCACGATGGACGCTTTTTTGATAGGGCGCCTTACCGGGGGGAAAGCCTTTGTTACGGATGTGTCCAATGCTTCGCGCACCCTCTTGATGGATCTAAAGACGTTGGACTACGACTCTGAGCTTTTAAAAACTTTTAAAGTCCGGCGAGAAAGCCTGCCTGAGATCTTACCCTCATCAGGTGAAATGGGGCGCACCTTAGGGCACCAGACCCTTCCTGATGGGCTTCCGATTACGGGGGTAGCTGGGGATCAGCAGGCCGCACTTTTTGGGCAGACCTGTTTTAAAGAAGGGGAGTGCAAGGTCACCTTTGGTACCGGAAGTTTTCTTATGATGACCACGGGCCCAAAGATTGTGCGCTCTAAACACAAGCTTTTGACTACCGTTGGCTGGCAGATCAAGGGAGAAAAGCCGGTTTACGCTCTTGAGGGCGGAGCCTTTATTTGCGGCGCTGCCGTTCAGTGGCTCAGAGATGAGCTAGGCATGATAGCCAGCAGCAGCGAAGTGGAGCAGCTTGCAGCTCAGGTGCCAAACTCTGGGGGCGTACAGTTTGTGCCGGCGCTAACGGGGCTTGGTGCGCCTTACTGGGACCCAGCAGCTAGGGGCTCAGTATTTGGGCTCACTCGCGGCAGCAGCAAGGCGCACTTAGCGCGCGCTACCTTAGAGTCCATGGCTCTGCAAAACTCTGACATCCTTGAGGCTATGGCCAAAGACCTAAGGTTGCCGGTTAAAGTGTTGCGAGTCGACGGGGGAGCTTCAAGAAACGATCTGCTGATGCAGATGCAGGCTGATTATACGGGGGTAAGGCTTGAGCGGCCCCAAAATGTGGAAACCACCGTGATGGGGGCTGCTTTTTTAGCAGGGATTGGCATAGGTCTTTGGAGCCCAAAAAAGCTAGCGCAGATTAGAAAAGTGGAAGCAGAGTTTAAGCCCTTAGTGCGCAGGGCTGAAAGGGAGATTCGGCGCAGGCACTGGAAAAGCGCTGTTCAAATGACCTCTAAGTACGCTCAGCTCATCTCTTCGTGAATCAGCTCGTAAAGATCATTAATGTGAGCCACCCAGTGCACGTTCTTTAGTAGGTCTTGCGGCAAATCCTTAAGGTGTTTTTTGTTGGCTTTGGGCAATACGAACTTTTCAAAGCCCAGCTTTACGGCCTCTCTGATGCGAAGGTCTGCAAAAGGCACAGCCCGCACCTCACCTGTTAGGCCAAGCTCCCCAGCGAAGATGCACTGAAGGGGGAGGCTCACCTCTCTGTCTGAGGAGATGATCGAGGCTGCTACAGCTAGATCAGCCGCAGGCTCGATGATCTTAAGCCCGCCGACCACATTAACGAACACATCAGAGTGAGCTAGCTTTAGTGGCAAGTTTTTCGTGAGTACGGCCACAAGCAGGTGAACCCGGTTCACATCAAGTCCCAAAGAGGTGCGCCGCGGATTGGCCATGGGAGTTGTCATAGCGAGCGCCTGCACCTCACAAAGAAGAGGGCGCGTTCCCTCCATTGAGGCAAAAACGCTAGAGCCCACCCTTTTTTCCTGACGCTCTTCTAAGAAAAGCTCCGAGGGGTTGCTCACCTCGCGCAGTCCCTCAGTGGCCATGGTGAAAACACCTAGCTCGTGGGTCGGACCAAAGCGGTTCTTAAGGGAGCGCAAAAGCCGGTAGTGCTGACTTGAGTCACCTTCAAAGGCAAGGACCGTATCGACCATGTGCTCAAGCACCTTAGGGCCTGCAAGGGAGCCATCTTTGGTGACGTGCCCTATCAGGAGCACGGTGATGCCCTTAGATTTTGCTAGCGTCATCAGGCGGGCTGCGCACTCTCTGACTTGAGAAACTGAGCCCGGCGCAGAGGCGATGTCACTTAGGAAGACGGTCTGAATGGAATCTACCACCATCACAGTGGGTGATTCCCTCTCTGCCAAAAGCAGCAGGTTTTCCATTTGATTCTCTGAGATCACCTGAACGTTGTCGGATTTTGTGCCGAGGCGGTGGGCGCGCATCATGGTTTGTTGAACGCTCTCTTCTCCTGAGACATAAAGCACTGAGGCTCCTGCGCGGCTCAGCCCGCCGGCCACTTGCAGAAGCAGGGTGCTCTTGCCTATCCCAGGACCTCCGCCCAGGAGAACAAAAGAGCCTTTCACTAGACCACCGCCTAGAACTCTGTCGACCTCCTCAAAGCCGGTCGTGGTGCGCTGATCTTCGTTGAGTTTAAAATCTCCGGAGAGCTTCACAGGTTTAAGCGCTCTTTCGCCCCCTGTGGTGTGAACAGACCATCCCCTAGGGGATTCCTTCACCGCTACCTCTTCGACCAGTGAGTTCCATGCACTGCACTCACGGCACTGGCCCTGCCACTTCGAATATTGTGCGCCACATTCCTGACAGGAAAACACCGATCTAGCCTTCGTTTTTGCCATGGTTAGTGGTTATCATTAAAGGATGTGTCTGACAAAAAAAGTCTCACTCTTTAAGAAAAGACATCCCGCACTGTGCGGGATTTTTCTTAGTGTGACTCTCTTTTCTTTTGGGGCCTTGGCCTCTGAGCTTCCGTCCGGTTGGCGGACCGCCCGCGCGCTGGCCTCTCAGGGTCGATTAGATCCCGCGATCAATCACCTTAAGGAGCTGCAAAAGTCAGATGACAGCACCCTTCCGAAAACCCAGATTCATCTGCTTTTAGCGAAAATCTACCTTGAAAAGGGGCTGCACGATTTTGCCTCCCAGTCCCTAGATGAGGCCCTCTCAGGTGGCACCCATTTAGTGGATTACCATCACTACATCAAGGGCCAGGTTCATCAGGCGGCCGGTGATCCTGCCAAGGCGCAGGAGGCCTTTGAAAAGGGGCTTGCGGCTCAGCCGTCTTTAAGGATGCGCCAGCTTTTGGAGCTTGCGCTGGCGGATCTGCATTTTAGCCGCAAGCAGTGGTCTGAGGCCAAAAAGCTTTACACCAAGCTCGAAAGACGCGGTCGCAACCAGACCTGGCATGCGGATGTTCTTTATAAACTCATTCAAGTGGAGTGGGAGTTAAAATCTCAGCGCAGTGCTTGTAGATGGGCGCAGCAGATCTACTGGCGCTATCCGGTGCACCCCTTGGTGTTATCCTGGGGCGTTGACCTTGAGAAAAATAAAGTCGCAGGTAAGGCCGTCGGGTGTATGGCTCAGACGTCTGATCAAGAGCGGCGCATTTCACGCCTTCATCTTGGGGGAAGCTCCGATAAGGCTCTTGCCGAACTGAAAGTGATTCAGAGCCGTGCCGTTAAATCCATGCAGTACATGGCAGATAAAATGCTCGCAGATCATTACATTCAGGAAGGCTTCGTGACCGAAGCTCTTAAGCTGCTCCTTAAGCATTATGACACTCACAATAAGGACTATGAGTACCTGCGGCAGCTGGCGCGCGCAGCCTCACGCGCAGGTGAGTTTCAAACCGCGGTGGGAGCCTATGATAAAGCCCACCAGGTGGCACCTACAGGTTACAAAGCACGGAGCGCGCTTTTTCAGGCCGCCTTTCTGAGCTATCAGTTTCAGGACTATGACGGTGCCGGAAGAAAATTTGAGGCGTTCAGAAAAAAGTATCCCACCTCAGGGCTGAGCCGCGATGCTCAGTGGCACTTAGCTTGGCTAAAGTACCTCAGGGGGAACTACGAGTCGGCTCAGGAAAGCTTCAGCGAGCTTCTGAGCCAAAGAAGATCCACGAGGGCCTGGCGCCAGTACCCGGAGGAGCGCATCTCCTACTGGCTGGCCATGAGTCATCTCAGAGTGGGATCCACCGAACGGGCGCGCAGCCTTTTTGAATCCATCTCAAAGCTGACTCCTGAATCCTACTACGCGGTGGCAGCTAGCAGCCGCCTTAAGTCTTTGCCTGAGCCCATGGGCCGAACCCCCAGCCAGGAAAAGTCTGAAAAGGTAGCGCCCCTAGGGGAGATGGTTTTAGCTCAGGGGCTGAAAGGCTACGTCACCGAGGAGACAGAATCTGAAGAATCCCTTGGGGAGGATGTAGCTGAAAGTGATGAAGAGGGAGCCTGGGTGGCAGGGGATCTTGCGCCGCCTGAAGAGCGCGTGGTTCAAACGGAGTTTCGCGACCCTGCTCTCGCTGCGCGTTTTGAAAAGGCCCGCTCTCTTAGTCAGCTCGGTGAGGATGTTTTAGCGCGCTGGGAGCTTTACGAAATTGAACGCAAAACAGCCAACCCTGATTACCGCCGCATGCTGGTGGCTGAGTATCAGAACATAGGTGAGTTTTATCGGTCCGCTTACATGGCCACGGTCTACTTTCAGTCTGAGCGCAGCCGCTACGGAATGGAGGGGGTGCGCTACATGTGGGAGAACGCCTTTCCTAAGGCCTATGAGGACTACGTTAGGCTCTACTCCCGTAGCTTTTCCGTTCCCAGTGAATTTATCTGGAGCATCATGCGGGCAGAGACTTACTACCGGAAAGATGCGATCTCTCCTGTGGGGGCGCTGGGCCTGATGCAGGTGATGCCAAAGACGGGCCGCAATATGGCCGGTATTTTGGGAATCAAAGGCTTTGAGACGGAGAGGCTGCTTGAGCCGGAGACGGCCATTAAGATTGGCAGCAGCTACTTAAGACGTGTGCTCAAAAAGTTCAACAACAAGCCAGCCCTTGCAGCAGCGGCCTATAACGCTGGCCCGCACCGGGTCCACACCTGGCTTCTCAATTTTGGCGAGCTGGAAATGGATGAGTTCATTGAACATATCCCGTTTCTTGAGACGCGCAATTACGTGAAAAAAGTGGTGGCCTACAACCGGATCTATACGGACCTTTACTCTTCCGAAAAAAACAGCTTCTCCTGGCTCTCAGAGCCTGTGGGCGTAGAGGTGCAGGGCCCCGCACCCACCCGAGAAAACTGGGATACGCTCTGAATCAATCGTCCTAAGATTGACACCCCCAAGGAGCTCCCACTATCTGTTTCCTTTTAGGGGAACTCATGAGGTTTTTGCACCTTGTTATGGTCGCGCTTTTGTGTGCGGCCTGCACAGGAAATTCCGACACCATCCGCCTGACGGGGCGGGCGGGCAGCTTCACCATCGAGGTGGCAGGCACCATGCGCATAGCCGTGGGGACAGAGCCTCCTACTCTCGACTGGCATAAGTCCACCGACACCACCTCATCGCTGATCATCGGCAACCTTATGGAGGGGCTCACTGCCTACAGCGTTACTTCAGAGGATGCTGAGCTGATACCGGGGCTCGCTCAAAGCTGGCGAGCCAGCGACGACTTTAAGGTATGGACCTTTCAGCTTAGAGAGGATGTGGTCTGGAGCGACGGGGAGCCCTTTACGGCCTCCCAGCTTGTGGACGGCTGGCAAAGACTTTTAAACCCGGAGACAGCCTCAGAGTACGCCTACTTTCTTTTTTCAGTTGAAAACGCTCAGGCGATCAACTCTGGCAAGATTAAAGATCCAAACCTTTTAGGCGTTAAGGCTCTTAATGATCACGAACTTCAGGTCACCTTAAATAAGGGGATCAGCTACTTTCCATCTTTGCTGGCGCACCCGAGCACCTTTCCCATTCGCCTTGATGTCATCGAAAAGCACGGCAGCACTTGGACGGAGGCTGGCCACCTAGAGGGGCTGGGTCCCTTTGTCCTCAGGGAGTGGCGCCACGATGAGTACCTGCTGCTTGAGGCGAACCCCAAATACTTTGACGGCACCCCTGAGGTTCAAAGAGTTTTAGGCCGCATTGTGGAAAGAAGCGCTACCGCCGTGAGGCTCTTTAGTACGGGGCAGCTAGATGTGCTCATGGATTTGCCTCACAGTGATCTTAAAAGATTAAAGGAGTTTCCTGAGTACACCAGTAAGTCGAACCTTTTGACCTACTTTTATGGATTTTCCGTAAAGGCTCCCGGTGTGGACAATGTTCACCTTCGTAGAGCGATTGTGCACGCTATCGATAAACGTGAAATCGCTACCATCTTAGATGGCGGTCAGGAGCCTTTGCCTTGCTGGGTGCCAGATGGGCTTTTGGGATACTCCGAAGATGTGGGCCTGGCATTTGATCTTGAAAAAGCGCGGGCGGAACTTAAAAAGGCCGGCTACTCGTCAGGCCAGGAGGCGCCCACGGTGCTGCTCGGGTTTAATACCAACGAGACCCATAAGCTCGTTGCTGAAAACGTCCAGCAGCAGCTCAGAAGAAATTTAGGCCTCAGGCTTGATGTGAACAGTGAGGAGTGGAAGACCTACTTAAATCGCCTCAACACGGACCCCTATCCCCTCTACCGCTTGGGCTGGCTGGCGGATTACCCTGATCCGGATAACTTTTTAAACCTCATGACCAGCTACTCGGACAACAACCGCGGCAGGTGGGCCAACAAGAAATATGACCGGCTGATTGAGCAGGGCGCCTCCGAGCAGGACCCAGAAAAGCGGGAGCAGCTTTACCTTGAAGCCCAGCGGGTGCTCTGCGAAGAGGATGCGGCCGTTATCCCGCTTTTTATGGGAGTGTCCCATTATATGATCCATGGCCGCGTTCAAAATTTTCCGGTGAACAACCTTGGCTATTATAGGTTTCACAAGGTGGTGATCAAGTGAGCTCCAAAATTATCGGAGGCGCCTGGGCGCTAACAGGTCTGGTGTTTCTTTTGTGGATGCTAGCTGATCTGTTTTTCGGCGGCGCCCCCTCATTTCTTGTGATCGCCGTGTTTGTGTGTCTGACCGCAGCTCTTTACTTTTCCATTGTGCGCGAGGCGCTGTTTTTATTTTTACTTAAGAGGCTGGGGCAGGCGGTACTTACGATCCTTGTGATCGCATCGCTCTGCTTTGTGCTCCTTAGGGTGATTCCTGGGGGCCCCTTTGATCAAGAGAAGGCGCTTCCTCCTGAGATCAAAGCCAATATTGAAGCCAAGTACGGACTCGATAAGCCTT
>CAYRIE010000034.1:4050-11052 GCA_964424215.1 uncultured Pseudobdellovibrionaceae bacterium | reverse complement strand
ATGGAACGGCTTATTTTTGCTATCTTTTCGATTTCTATCTTTACATCGGTTTCATTTATAACCTCGACTCTTTCATCAGAAGTGTCTGAGCCGCAGGTCTGTGAAGGTTTTGTACCGGAGAACGACCAATACTATCCGGTGCCTGAACCCGATGCTTTCGGCCGCTACGGGCGGATCACAGGTCTGACCTCCCACCAGTTTCATCAAGTGCTCGACCGAGCCGAAGAGGCCTATGCTCCCCTTTTAGAAAAGCAGGGGATTAAGCTGGAAATCAACCGGCTCTGGAATGACGGAACCGTGAACGCCTCTGCGGATCAGCGCAAACGAGGTGTGTACGCCGTGAATATGTTCGGGGGTCTAGCGCGCCATCCGGTTATGACTCCCGATGGATTTCTGATGGTGGTCTGCCATGAGCTAGGTCACCACTTGGCCGGTGCCCCAACCTATGGTGGATTTGGCAACGCATGGGCCTCAGCAGAAGGACAGGCCGATTACTTCGCCTCCATGAAATGCTTCCGCGAGCTCTACACAGAGCAGGAACATCTGGATTGGTACAAACAGGCCACCATCGATGACGTTGCCTTTAGGGCCTGCCAAGCGGTCTATTCAGACACGATCGAGCACACGGCCTGCCTAAGGGCTAGTCAGGCGGGAATGGTTCTGGCGAGGTTCTTTAGTCACTTAAGGAAGGGCCCAGATCCTTCTTTTGAGACTCCCTTGAGCTCTGAAGTGCGGCGCACGCAGGTCAACCACCCCCACGCCCAGTGCCGGCTGGACACCTACTTCCAAGGCGCTCTTTGCCCCATGTACTCAGATCTCCCCTTCGGGGCGGAGAACCCCTTTGAAGGAGCTTGCAACGCTTACCAGGGATTTGAGTACGGCACCCGGCCCACGTGCTGGTTCAGCAACGATCAGTTCAGCAGGTACCTGCCCGGCGGCGAACAACAGCGCCCCTGGTGGTGGTGGATTGTTTGGTGGATGTACACTTAAGTCTTAGAGGCTGACTGAGGCGATGAGTCGATTTTGATTTCCAGGCGAAACTCTGAACCTGGTTGAGCTGCGCGGTAGCTCACTTCCGCATCCATGGCGACGGCCATCTGTTTCACGAGCGCAAGGCCCATACCCGTACCTGAAGTGGTGCGGGTCATTTCATCTCCCGACCTGAAGAACAGCTTAAAAATTTTCTCGCGGTCCTCTCTGGGGACCCCTGGGCCGTAGTCCCTAACGAAAAAGGTCACTTTGTTTGCGGGGGTACCTGAGATGCGGTAGCCAAGATCCACTTTGCGAAGGCCCTCAGGCTTTGAGAATTTGATTGCGTTGTCCACCAAGTTGATAAAAATCTGGCTGATCGCATCCTCATTGATCTCAAGACTCACGTTAGCCGCTTTGCGCTGTTGCTCCTCGGTTGCGGTCAGCTCCAAAGTGAAGTTGTTCACCTGAAGCATGGAGGCGACCTTAGTTTCCACAAAAGACAGCACACCGTCTGGTGTATAGCGTTTGAGTTTGGTTGGCTGCGTGTCGTTCGTGTAGCGGGTCAGGTACAGAACGTTACTGATGAGGCGACTGAGCCGCTCACTTTCAAAGAAGATATAGTCATAGTAGCTCTTCTTTTTAGTGTCGTCTTGGATCCAGCCGTCCCGGAGCATCTCCCCGTACATGCGGATGGAGGTCAGCGGAGTTTTCAGCTCGTGGCTGACTGCAGATACAAAGTCGTTGCGCTGCTTTGCAAACTCAAGCTGGTTGAGAGCCAGGCCATAGATCAAATAGACCCCCAGTATGAGCACCAAAATCACGATCAGGGCCAGTGTGGTGACAACGGGTTTAGCCGGGGAGTCCGGTAGGAGGTGAGTGCTAAACAGGAGTTCAAAGCCATCAAACGGGGCCATCAGGCCTGCTGACAGAACTAAAAGACCTTCACTGTCTTTAACTGCCCCGCGCGGTGGACTGCTTTCATCGTAGGGACTGTATTTGGCCAAAAGAACATTGCGATAGCCCACCCATAACTCAGTGTTATGACCGAGGGAGCTGGCCTCCAGCGGGCGCTCAAAAACGCTCTTTAAAAAAGCGGTATGTTCGACCAGAAATCCCTGAATGTAACGCTGACCACTTACGCTAACATCCCGAAAGAAAAGTCCCTCTCCCGTGGGCAAAATCCTAAAAGAGAAGCTGCTTTTCATATTTTGCGAGCCCTCAACATCGGGCCGCAGAACTTTCTGTTTGGGAGTGGGCCAAGACCTGGCAGCAGGGGGCAGCCACGGTAGCGAGGAGCCCTGCTGGGAAGAGCTGCGCATCATCTCTGTAGGGGTGCTGAAAGGATCCAAAATAGGTATGTAATTTGAGTTGTTAGCGCGCGAGAGCACTCGGCGCGGCCGGCCAGCGCCCGTCCCTGATTCGGCGCCCGACCGAATGTCTGGGAAGGGATCATGAAACTTAAGGTCCGACATCTTATCTGTCGCCCAAGAAGGACGCGTGCCATCAAGGTCGACATCTTCAAAAAATCTGTTGAGCTCCATGGCCCAGGGCATGTTCATCCCAGGGCTTTGTCCCATGCGCTGAAGGCCCACACGCGCGGCCTCAGTCAGAATGCTTTGCATTCTGTTGAGCACATCCATGCGGGTGTGAATATCTGAGGGCGTCAGGCCGTAGCGGGGAGCCGAATAAATGTCTCTTGGTAAAAGCGGGCTGGCGAGGGCGCCGCTAGCGTGAATTTGAAAGTATCCAATAACTCCGGGTGTGGCGGTGATCGGCGGGTGGCTCGACAGCGGAGAAAAGTTAATCGCCGGGCTGGACTGGGAGGCAAGGTGAAGAAAGAAGTAATCTCTGATGGGACGGTTATCTTCGAACTTGATGATCTCCTGAGCCCGTTCATTCATTTGCTTCACCAAGTTCTCAGCGGAGTGTCGGTGAAGGAAGTGAGACTCCTTTTCTAACTGCACATAGGTTTGCCGGATCAGAAAAAGGAGCGGGATGATCAGGCAGGCTACCAGCAAAGATAACAAAAGCCGCAGGCGCCTGCGGCTTTTTCCTATGGGTAGATAGGTTGGGTTCTTGAGGAGTCTAAGCATGAACCCTTACGCACTAGGTGAAAGGTTGATCTTGTAACCTTCCCCGCGAACGGTCATAAGAAAGCGAGGGTCCTTGGGGCTGTCCTCAATTTTCTTGCGAAGCTTGGCCATGTGAATGTCCACGGTTCGTGTCTCGATATTCGAAGCCGATGAGTAGCCCCAGACGTGCTCTAGCAACTCATCCCGGCTCACCGGCCGCTTGGCGTGCTGGGAGAGGTAGCGCAGTATCTCGATCTCTCTGCGGGTGAAATCCACATCCTCCTTGCTCTGCCCATTTTCATCCAGGCGGTAGCCTTTGAGATTGCGGGAGTCAATTTTCCAGGTCTTACCAAGGTGGAACTCATCCAGGTTTTCTTCTTGGGTCTGTGATCTGCGCAGAACTGCTTCAATGCGCAAAACGAGCTGTCTTACTGAAAAGGGTTTAGGGACATAATCGTCAGCACCTAAGGTAAGGCCCGTGATGATGTCCTCCTCGGAGGTCTTGGCTGTGAGCATGATGATGGGCTGAGTTTTACTCTTTTTTCGGATCTCGTTACAGATCGTAAATCCGTCCACGCTGGGTAGCATGACGTCGAGTAAAACGAGATCATAAGTGCCGCTCATAGCTTTATCTAAGCCGACCGCCCCGTCATGGGCTAAATCAACCTCGAAGCCATGGAATTGGAAGACGTCAGCGAGACCTTGTGCAATGGCCTCTTCATCTTCAACGATCAGGAGCTTGCGTTTTTCGTCCATCAGTGACCTTGTCCATTGAGTTGAGGGTTGTTGTAATTTCGCTTCGTTGTTTTGGGGTAAGACAGTGAATGTTTCCATATCCCCATCTAAACAATAATTTCTCTGTTTTAGTTGTAAATGCGCTGTAAACTATGTCTCCGCTGTAGGCATAAGTATATATCTATAGGGACACATCTGAAACCTTTGCGGCCCTAAGGGCTCCATGCGCTGTAATTCCTATAGAACTGTCAAAGCTTCCTTCGTTTATTTCTATCGCGTTAAGGCTGGGGTCAACCTAGGGGCGATTTGAGCCTGGCCCGGCTGGGTTTGGGTGAAATCGCTTGAAAGGCGTCAGGAACTGTTCTAACTCTGAGGCCTTGCAAAAAGGTCTTTTAAAGCGGGGCAATCCTTGAGTTCAGGTCAATCTCATTTCAGAAAAATGTGGGCTGATTATTCGGGCGTAACCGTTTCAGGATTGTGCGCTGCTCATTGCGCAGTGACCCCCATTGTCGCCGTCGCATTTCCCCACTACCTAGAAAGCTATCAAGCACCTTGGGTGCACATTCTGTTTTTAGCCCTTGTAGCTCCACTGGCCATTTATGCTTTTAAAAAGTGCTACGGTGAACACGGTAGGATCTTGCCCCTGCTACTTGGGGGAACGGGCCTTGTTATTTTGGCCTCATGGGAGATGATTGGCTTTTTGCACCACTATGATTTTGCTTCGGCCCTGACCGTTTTTGGAAGTGCCTTGGTCATCGGAGGCCACTGGCTCAATTTGCGTTATTGCAAGCACACCCGGAACGCAGATATTGAAGGGCACGGTTCTAAGGACTGCTGCTAACCCCACCATAACAACCTAAGGCGCTCGCCACAAAGCTTGCGGATCAGTTGATCGAGTATTCGATGGGCAGATGAAAGTAGGCGAAGGGGCCCGTTCCTGGCGGAAGGGGTTTAAACTTATCCACCTCTTGCACCAGTCCGAGAGCTGCTTGATTCAGCCTGTGATAGGGGCTGGCTTTGATCACCCGGTGATCGTCGATGCGGCCATTGGCCCACACCCTTAATGAGACCAGAACCTCGCCTTGCTGCTTGAGACGACGAGCTGCCTGGGGATAAGATTTTTTGCTTTCAAAAAGAAGAAAAAGCTCATCATGGTACTTCAGCTCGCCATGCCCTGCACCCTGGGGAGATCCCAAAACTATGGTTCTGGTGCTGCTCACTTCACCGCTCCCGTTATCGCTGACCTCAGTTGTTAAGGGCGTGGGTTCCGGCTGCGGCTTTTTCTTTTGAGCTGGGGGCTCAGCGGTTTTTTGAGCCACGAGCACCTCTCCTGTGTCCTGAGTCACCGGCTGGGGGGCCGCCTTGACCACTTCAAAAAAAGTCAGGCTGGAGGAGGCTCCTAGGTTGCCATGGGGCAAGGGGGCCTGAGGGCTTTGAGACCCAAGGGCATAAAAAATCAGGGGAGCGCCCACGGCCGAAGTGTGCACCACTAAGCTCAGGAGCAGAGGCCAGGACTTTTGCAGATACTCTCCGAGGAGGGTTTTTAGCCTATGAGTCATGGACCTGAATTTAGCCTAAGAGCCCTCAATAGAGAAGAAAGCGGCCGTTAAAACAGCACCAGGACTCGCCACTGAGAAGTCTTTGACAACTAAATGCAAGGAAGTTGAGAACGGCCCGTCGCCTCATAAAAAAGCTTTAAGGTCTCACGGCGGACCTGGGAAAGACTGTAGTGCTCCTTCACCTTCTTTAGAGCCTCCTCCCGGCAGGCTAAAAGCTTCTCAGGGTGCTCCAGAACCTCTTTGAGCACAAGGCTCAGGCTTTCTGCTGAGCGCGGCTCAGCCAGGAGCCCATCCCGCCCGGCCTCGATGATATCTACCACTCCCCCAGCCCGGGTTCCCACCACAGGAACTCCCGCGGCCATAGCCTCAATTAAAACTCTTCCGAAGGTCTCCGCGTAGGAGGGCATCAGGAAAAGATCCAGACCTGAAAAGATCGATTCGATCTTTTGCCGGAAGGGGTGAACCTGAGCGCACTCCTCAAGGCCCTCTTCCTGAATGTATTTAAGCATGCGCTCCTTGGTGCCAGGTGAGTTCACCGTGTCCTCACCGACAAAGACCATCTTAAGTTGCGGGTAAGCGCTGTGAAGCTTTTTTAGCGCCTCAAGCGTTTCCATCTGACCTTTTTGGGGGTCCATGCGGCCCACAACTCCGACCAAAAAGTCGGACCCTTTCCATCCTAGCTCTTCTTTAAGCTCAGAGGTTTTCGGCAGGGGGCGAAAGCGCTCAAGGTCCACCCCGTTGGGAATTGTTGTGATCTGTTTTTCAGCTAGGGGAAGGTGCTTTAGGGCATTTTGTTTTTGAGAAGCAGTTAGGACGATGAGCTCATCTAGCCACCGGTACAAAAACCTGTGCCAGGGATCGCGTTTTTGAACTTTTAAGAACATGTGCAAGTATCCAAGGGATGGAGTTTTGCGCGAAAAAATCCAGGGCGCTATATAGAGATCTCTTAGCTGCTGATAAATCACCAGGGAGGGCTGGTCTTGAAGCTTTCTCCGAAGGCCTAAAAGGGAGCCTAGTCCCTTGTAAGCTACGATTTTTTGACCCTTCAAAGAGAGCTGGTGAGCCAGCTCCGAGCGATCTTTTACCAGATTGATCACCTCATGACCCTCTTGCCTGAGCCACTGGCTGTGCTCCAAACAGGTCATCTCTAGTCCCCCCCAGGACCTGGAGAGGCAAACTTGGAGGATTCTAAGGGGCTTAAGATTTTCTATGACGCTCTCCCTTTTGCAGAGGTTATTTCTATACGCCGGCGCTAAAGTCAGTAAAAATCGGAAGACCAAAGATTGCAATAGCTGGAGGCCCAGGTCATCTAAGGGCCGCAAATGGCCCACGGAGGTGCGTATGAGTTTTATTCAGTTGATCCAGCCCGGATCCTTCGACCCACCCCAACACTATTACCCAAAAGTTCTCAATGCTCAGATCCATCCGTTGATTCGCTTTCTGCTCAATTTTGACAAAGAGCGGATCATCAGCCGTTACGTGCATCTTCACCCCGCAGTTGACAGCGCAGTTTTGCGGGACTTGCTCAATTACAATTGCAAGTACCTACGCTGGGCGGGGGCGGACCTTCTTAACGTAACCACCGAAACAGGGCGTAAGCGCCTGGTGGTGATAGAAACCAACTCCTGTCCGTCGGGCCAAAAGAGTATGCCCTTGTTTGATGA
>CAYRIE010000034.1:0-4040 GCA_964424215.1 uncultured Pseudobdellovibrionaceae bacterium | reverse complement strand
GCTAGTGGATGCGGGCGGCTACCACACCGTGATCGATAACGCCCTGGCACCCCAGGTGCTAAGAGACAACCGGCTTGGTGATTTGGCCGTGCTCTACGACAAGAACGCGATGGAGGCTTCAGGGTACGCGGCAACCATGGCGGATGTCTTTGGCGAGCAGGTTCACCTGGTCCGCTTTTCCGACTCGGGCCCTAAGGACCATGTGCGCTATCAAGGCGGCTGGCTAGAGATCAAGGTGGAGGGGGGTTGGAAGCGCATTCGGGCCCTGATGCGCTACGTGACTCAGAAGCCCTGGAACCGGATCCCAGTGGCTCTTAAGACGGTGGTCCTTAATCCCGCCATAGCCTGCCTGGCCGGAGGGCGCAACAAACTGATGGCCTCCAAAGCTTATGAGATTTTTAACGCTCAGATCAATGGCTCGGGCCTTAAACTCAACACACCGTACACCGTTCACGATGTGAACAAAATAGAGGTGCCCCTTGCGCTTCAATCTCTTGGAGGGCGCGGTGTGGTTAAAGTGCCCTATAGCAATGCGGGACAGGGAGTTTTCACGATCACTTCCGAACGGGAGCTGAAAGAGTTCATGGCCATGGATTTTCCCTACGATCAGTTCATCGTTCAGAGCTTGATAGGCAATCGAAAGTGGAGCTCTTTGAGCCCGGAAGGTCAGTTCTTTCATGTGGGCACGGTTCCCAACAAGAAAAATGAGATCTACGTGGCCGACCTGAGGTTTATGGTTTGCTCAGGCTCCAGTGGGTTCCGGCCCGTTTGTTTGTACGCGCGCAGGGCGCGTAAACCCCTGCTCGAAGAGGTCCAAGGTGCAGCTTCGTCCTGGGAGATCTTGGGTACGAATCTGTCCTTGTCCCGCGGCCCAGATCAGTGGGATTCAGAGACAGAGCGCCTTCTGCTGATGGATCGCAAGGACTTTAACCAGTTAGGATTTGGTCTGGATGATCTGCTGGAGTCTTACATCCAAACAGTCATGGCCGTCATTGCTATTGACAAGATGGCTGCCACCTTGCTCGACTCAAAGGGCAGGCTCAGCCGGGAATTGTTTGCCTCGCTGAATAAAGATGAGGTTCTACTGGAGGAGATCATTGAGCTCGATGAAAGAGGAAATTTTTCGTTTTCGTAGCAGTTTGGATCTGGAGCGATTGCCCGAGGGTAAAATCAGTAAGTTTCAGTTCCATATTGCCGACGATGGTATCGGGCGGCCGATTTGGATTCCGGGCTTAGTGGCCAAAGGTCTTCAAAAAGGGCCAGTGATCGGTATCACCGCGGCCGTGCATGGGAACGAGCTCAACGGGATTCGGGTGATCCACAACCTTTTTAGGGAGCTGCGTGATGAAGTGGAAAGGCTCCATGGAGTTATCATCGGTCTTCCCCTTGTAAACATCCCTGGAGTTCTGAGCAACCGCCGCGAGGTGTACGACGGCATAGACCTCAACCGTATTATGCCCGGAAAGAGTCTGGGCAACGCCGGCCAAAAGTACTCAGCCAAATTCCTAAAAGGCCTGGTCAGCAATTTTGACAAACTGATTGATCTTCACACCGCAAGCTTCGGGCGGATCAACTCGCTTTACGTCCGCGTGAATATGTCAGATAAGGCCTCTGCCGAGCTAGCTTACCTTCAGAACCCCCAGATCATTGTGAACAACAAAGGCCGTGATGGATCTCTCAGAGGAGCTGCTGCAAAAATTGGAATTCCTGCGATCACTGTAGAGGTGGGCGATCCACAGATGTTTCAGAAGCGGCTGATTAGGTTTTCACTTATTGGCCTGCACAACATCATCGGGCATTTTAAGATGCTGCCGCTGTCCCCCGAGAAGGGCCGCAACCCACCGATTCTGTGTGATAAGTCTTACTGGATTTACACCTCGCACGGGGGCATTTTGGAAGTTGTGCCCCATGTGGCCGAGCGGGTGAAAAAGGGAGACCTCATTGCCCGGCAGACCAACCAGTTTGGTGACGTGGTTCAGGAGTACTTTACCCCCGAGGATGGCATCGTGGTGGGAAAAAGCACCAACCCCATCAGCCCTACCGGCGCTAGAATCCTTCACCTTGGACTTGAAAAGACGGGCGGCTGAAAAGATTTCAATCCGTGTCCCTCTCGGAGATTTCTAAGGTATATTTCTCCTCCAGTTTAGGGGGAGGGTTCATGGGGACGCTATTTCGTTACAGAAGTTGGATTCTTGCGCTTGCACTGGTGGGAGTCGTTTCCTGCTCGGGTGATTCCGAGGAGGGCCCATCGATCAATGAACTTTATAAGACGTCAGATCAGTTCAGGTTGCGTCTTCTCGACGCTGGCTGCGATGTGACCCGCAGGGGGTCCGGCAGTAAAGCGCAGGTGTGGTGCGCCAAAGAACCTGACTATGACCAGCAGCTTCGCCGCGCTGACCTGCTTCAGGAATGGGGGGAGTTTCTAGGTGAAATCCTTGACCACCCCGGCCTTCCCGCTGTGAGTGCACCTTCCTATCAGAGTTTGCAAAACCTACTTTTAGAAGAAGCTGAAAATATAGAGAACTTTGTGGTGACCTCCATCGCTCAGGAGGCTGCAACTTATGACGAAGCTTTGAGCGGTTATGAAGTTTGGGAAGCCGCTGTAATGGAGAACCTACAGAGGCTAACTGAGTTTGGCTGCATAACAGAGTTAAAAAAACCGGCTCGCAATATTGACGAAAAGCTGGTGATGACGTGCGATGAGTTTCAGCACGCTACGGGAAAAATAGAAGTCCAAGCCCAGCTTATCGATCTGAGCCTTCAGAGTGTGGTCGTGATAGCTAGCAGCGAAGAGTATGACTTTCATGACAGAGCTATGTCGCTTGCAGCAGAAGTCAAACAAACAACGAGAGTCCTTAAGGAGCATTTAGACAATGATATCTCTGACTCTCGGAGGAGAGCTCTGCTTCTTCGCGACTTCCTAAGAGATAATTATGGCTTTAATATTCGAATTCTTTACACCCAAGAAGAGCCCCTGCCTGTGATCATTAACTTGCCATCTGAAAAACGCACCCAGGAGCACGTTGATGAGATGATTGTTAAAGTTCTGGAGTACGTTGAAGCTGCGGAGTTCTTTTTAGAGTATCGGCCACTGGAGGACACTGGCACCAAGGGGTATTTTAGCAGTGAAGTTCGGTATCTGGGCTCAGTGAGAAAGTTTCTTGCTGGACCCATGGATCTTGAATACATCCGTGCGACCTATGAGCCTGAGGAAGAAGAGCTAGAAATTGAGGAGCAGCCGCAGCCGGTCCGTGTGAATCAGTCTTCTGCGCAGCGGGCCCCGATTCCGATAGATTTGGCACGCTAAGCGTCTTCTTTAGCATGCATTTTGGTTTACGAGCGAGTCCCGGGTGCCTTAAGCTAACGTGCTTGAGGTGCTGATATGCTGGCAATTGTTCGTGAACTTTATTCCATCTTGCGAGAGCCCTACTTTGGGCGCTTGGTCGCTAGTATGACCGTAATGACCACCCTTGCAATCAGCCCCTTTTTGGCTATTTTGCTATCCATCTCTAAAGCCTATGGGCGCCTGGGCGAGTATGTTGAAAGGCTCCGCCCCGTACTTCTCGACTTTTTAGCCACAGGAGTGGGCGGAGAGCTCATCGAAGGCTTAAACAATGCGATCTCTAACTTTCGCGCGCAGACCCTCGGGAGTGTGGCCTTTTTGTTTCTACTGGTGACCTCCATTCGGTTGATCTCTGAAGTGGATGCCAGTGTGAAAACGATTTGGGGGGAGAGGTCCAAAAGCCCATGGTGGCGAAAACTTATCACCTACGGGCTCGTGCTGTTTTTAGGCCCTCTGCTCCTATCTATAGCTTTAGGTCTTTTGGATTTTGGGGCTTTGGCCAGTGTTCGCAGAGCCCTGGGTGGTGGATTTTTGTGGCTCTTTGTCGCAGCAGGCCTCTTTTTGATTTACTTCTTTGGTCCCACCCGTAGGCCCGTAGCGATGTACGCTTTTATTTCGGCTCTTTTTTCCACGGCTCTTCTGATCGGAGCGCAAAAGGTCTTCACCAATGTTTCTGCAAATCTTCTCAGTCACAACG
>CAYRIE010000033.1:0-11546 GCA_964424215.1 uncultured Pseudobdellovibrionaceae bacterium | reverse complement strand
AAAGTAATAAAACGCGAGCAAAAATGCGTACCACGTTCGATCCGGTGTTCGCATAAAGCCTAGCAAAAGAGCTAGCACGCCCAATGCGATGGTCACGGAGTAGAACAATTTAAGGCCTCTAGTGGCCTCAAATTTTCCAGGATTCACAGTTTGAACAGACGAAGACATACCCGTTCCCCTTATTGTGCCTGCTTTTGCAGACTGCGTACATAATTAACGACGGCCCAGCGGGCTTTTTCATCAGGAATTTGTGAGCCATAAGCTCCCATAATCCCCTGCCCGGCTGTGATGATATGGTACAGGCGAACATCGGAAAACCCGACCACAGGTCCCTGAACCAGAGTTTTGATCAATCCATTAAAGGGCTCATGCACCGGCCCTTTCCCATCTCCCATCTCGCCGTGACAGACCAGGCAGTAGCGCTGGTAGTGAACTCGGCCCAGATCCATCATCTCGGGACTAAAATCTCCGGGAAAGGGATTGGAAATCTCCTGTTCAGCCTGAACAGGGGAAGTGTGACGGTAAGGCTTGTAACCTTGGGGCACTGTGCCCTCCGGTGGAACAAGCATGCCAGAGGTGTCGGCATCGTAGGAGATCGCCCCCTGAGCTTTAATAGCTGGCTGGTTCATCATGTCGTCTGTAATTTCAATGTTGGGCTTTTTTGAGTTTTTGCCACAGGCCACCAGTGAAAGACAGGCGGCCCCAACAAGTAGGCTTCTTAAAATAGTCTGCTTCACATTAAAACTCCGCTCTTCGCACATCTTGGGCACCAAGACTTTTAAGGATCTCTTCAGTTTTTTGGACGTTGAAGCCGACCTCGGTCTCTGGAACCCATAGCGCAAATCTATGGGAGCTGAGTGCTGGATCCAGAATGGGTGGATCCACCTTCGGCAGACCGCAAAGAGCCAACATGGCCCCCACACTGGAGAGAGCTCCAAACAAAATGGTCACTTCAAATGTCACTGGAATAAAGGCAGGCAAAGAGAAAAACGGCATGCCCCCCACCAGAGTGGGCCAGCTGACCGCTGAGGTCCAGTATTGAAAATAAAGCCCTAAGACGCAGCCTAAGGTTCCGAAGATAAAAGTCACCCATGGGATAGGAGACCTTTCAATTCCAATGGCGTCTTCCATTCCGTGAACCGGAAAGGGTGTGATGGCATCAAACTTCCTGTATCCGGCTTCGCGCATCTTCTTTGCCGCGATCAAGCACTGGTGGTCGTCGTCGAAGAAACCGACAACACCGGGAACAGTTTTGGATCTCAACTTGTTGTTCACATTATTAATGAGTTGATCAAGCATGGCGCGGGTCCTTTTTGCCTACGTAAAGGTGGGGCTTAACCTCCGCAATGGAGATGGCCGGGAAGATGCGTAGGTAAAGTAGAAAGAGTGTGAAGAACATACCGAAGCTGCCCAAAAGCAGTGCGGTGTCAAAGTAAGTCCACCCATAACTGCCCCAGTTGGAGGGCAGGAAATCGCGGTGAAGTGAGGTTACAACAATCACGAAGCGCTCAAACCACATTCCAATGTTCACGAAAATTGAAATCACAAACATGATGGGAATGCTTCGGCGCGCTTTTTTCCACCACAGCAGCTGAGGAATGATCACGTTACATGTCACCATGGTCCAATAAGACCAGGCGTAGGGGCCAGTGGCTCTGTTGAGGAAGGCGTACTGCTCGTAAGTCACACCTGAGTACCAGGCAATGAACAGCTCAGAGGCGTAGGCGTAACCCACCATAAGAGAGGTGGTCAGGATAATCTTATTCATCACCTCAAAGTGGTTAATGGTTATGTAGTCTTTAAATTTCGGGAAGGCCACGCGCACCAAAGACAGCAGCGTGATCACCATGGCAAACCCCGAAAAGATCGCTCCAGCTACGAAGTACGGCGGAAAGATCGTGGTGTGCCAGCCAGGCAGGTTCGCCACGGCAAAGTCAAAAGATACGATGGTGTGAACGGAAAGCACCAGGGGCGTTGCAAGGCCCGCAAGCAGCATGTAGGTGATCTCGTAGTGACTCCAGTCTCTGGTCGTTCCCCGCCAGCCCATGGACAGCACGCCATAGATGAGCTTACGGACTTTATTCTTGGCGCGATCCCTCAGGGTGGCAAAGTCAGGGATAAGCCCCACGATCCAGAAGACAATGGACACGGTCGTATAAGTTGAAACCGCAAACACGTCCCAAAGGAGTGGCGATCGAAAGTTCACCCATAGGGGACCACGCTGGTTCGGGTAAGGAAGCAGCCAGTAATCCAACCAGGGACGACCCGTGTGAATCAGAGGGAAAAGCCCCGCGGTCAGAACCGCAAAGACGGTCATAGCCTCGGCAGACCTAGCCACGGAAGTTCGCCACTTCTGGCGGAACAAGAACAAAATCGCCGAGATCAATGTTCCCGCGTGACCGATACCCACCCAGAACACAAAGGTTACGATGTCCGTTCCCCAGTTCACAGGATGGCTCGTACCCATCAGTCCCATACCAATGCTCAGGACGATAAACATATTCGTTAGGTAAAAGAGGAACAGGAACTTTGCGCTGAGGAAAAGTCCTATCCAACCTTTACCGGGCAGAGTCTCCACGGGCTCACAGATGTCCTCCGTGATATCTTGGTAGCTTTTATTTCCGAGGATGAGGGGTTGACGCTCCATTATGCATGATCTCCCGAAGTGTTGACGGCCTCTTCTTGCTCTTTGTGCTCCGGCGGGTGCGGATGGTGATGGCCATAATCGCGGTCGGCGTTACGCACCTTTGCTAAATAGCGCACGCGCGTCTGTGTGTTTTGCTCTTCGAGCAGAATGTACTGCCGCTCTTTGCGCCATACTTTGGACACTCGGCTCTCTTGATCCTTAAGATCGCCAAATACGATGGCTTGAGTCGGGCACACAGCTTCGCAAGCCGTCTGCACATCGCCGTCGCGCAGAGCGCGTCCTTCGATGCGAGCCTTGGCGCGACCGTCTTTAATGCGTTGAACACAGAAGGTGCACTTTTCCATCACTCCCCGGCTGCGAACCGTAACGTCGGGGTTGAAGACCTTGTGAGTGGTGTCCCCTTCTTTGGCGTACTTAACAGTGTAGTTGAACCAGTTGAACCTGCGCACCTTATAGGGGCAGTTGTTGGAGCAGTATCTCGTGCCCACACAACGGTTGTAGACCATGTCGTTGAGGCCCTCATCGCTGTGAACCGTGGCCAGCACGGGGCAAACGCGTTCACAGGGAGCATTCTCACAGTGCTGGCACAGCATGGGCTGGAAAACCGCGTCGGGCTGATCTGCGTCGCCGCGCCAGTATCTGTCCAATCGGATCCAAGACATCTCACGCCCCTGAAGGACGTACTTTTTGCCGACCACTGGAATGTTGTTTTCAGACTGACAGGCCACCATACAGGCGGAGCAGCCGATGCAGGTACTCAGGTCCACGGTCATCGCCCATTGGTTCGGGGCGGTGTACTCCCTGGGAGTCCAAATATCTTCCATGAACTTATGGCGGTGAACGCCCGCATTTTTGTCATGAGCGTAGGAGGCTGCCGTCGCTTCTACAACGATCTGGCGACCTTCCATGCGGTGGTGCCCCTGGGTGTTGGCCAGTGGGTACTTCCTTCCCGCCTTGGTGATTTCACTGACCTTAAGACCTGCGTAAACGGGTTGACCGTTCTCCCACTTAGAAAGTGGGAAGACGTTAACGCCCACGCGGTCAGCCACCTTCATGCCATCGAGCCTTCGTCCGTAGCCTACGGCGATGGCGACCACATCTTTGTGGGTGCCGGGTAGAATGTGGACAGGAGCCTCTAGGTCTCCTTGCTCCGTCTTGATTCGAACAACGTCCCCGTCGCGAAGTTTCATCTCTTTAGCGCGCGCGGGTGCTATGCAAAGATAGTTGTCCCAGACAATCTTGGTCACAGGATCAGGAAGCTCCTGCATCCAGGCATTGTTAGCGTAAGAGCCGTCGCCCACCGTAGCGTTTGTATAAAGGACGAGCTCAATACCAGCTGAGCTTTCCCTGCGTCTTAGATCGCCAAAGGCGCCGCTAAGGCTGGGGCTTGAGGCAGGGGCCTGAGAGGTTTGATAGTAACCTTGGTGCAGAAGTGAGTCCCAGCGTGCAACAAAGCCTGAGCCCTCAAGATTGCGAGCGCCTTGGCGCTGAATCAGAGTCTCCCATTTACCGCGCATGTAGGTGTAGAAGTTATTCGGAACGGTCTGTCCCGCAGCTCTCATCCAAGCAAGAAGGCTGTCTTGCAGGGAGCGCGTCTCGTACATGGGCCGAATGGTGGGCTGAGCAATATGGTAGGTGCCCGCTACAAATTCGTAGTCGTTCCAGTTTTCAAAGGGGTGCCCCGCAGGCAGAACGTAGTCTGCTAGGTTGGCGGTCTCATCAAGGTAGTTGCTCGTGGAGACAACCAGCTTCGCTTTATTGAGTGCGTTTCGCAATCTCTCTAGATCAGCAAAGCTGAGGCCGGGGTTGATCGACCCGTCCAGGATAACAACCTGAACCTGATCTTTCTCAAGCTCATCGATCAGATTCCAAAGCTGCGTGTCCGTTCCTGTCAGGCCTTGGTATCCATTAAGGTCTAATGTGTTGCCCCAGGCATTCAGCAGCGAGTTCAGAGCCAAAGCTGCCATCTGAACTTCAACAGCGTTGGCGGTTTGCGCATTGACTCCGCCGGCGAGCACAACAGCTCTTCCGCGGCTGGCCCACATTTCAGCTGCCAGGGCGTCAAACTTATCTGCATCCAATCCGAGGCGTCCTGCGGCACCTTCATAGGTGCTTAAAGCTTCGCGAAGGGAGGATGGCACGCTCGCGCCGTGACGGCTGACTAATCTCTCCATCAGACCCATGAGCACTTCAAGGTGCTGAGAGGGCTTAATGACAAAGCGATCATCGGCGTTCATGCCCGTGAGCTGCGTGAAGGATTCAAAAGCTACAAATCTTGATTGAGTTTCAGAGCCGTCTGGATTCCTGCGCTCACCGAAACCTCTGGCTAGGTCTGCGGGGTTGAGATAGGTGGACAGAAAATCGTTGTCCACGCTCAGCAGGAAGCTAGCCCGCTCAAGTCGGGGACGCGGCACTCCCAGCTCTCTACCGAAAACCCGGCGCTGGGCCTTTAGCTGAGCATCGTAGTTCTGCAGGCTCCAGGAGTAGTTTTTACCGCCAAAGGCTCTGGCAAAGTCTGCTAAAAGGTCGCGCGTGGATGGCGAAGGGTTGTGCCCAGTCAGCACGCGCACTCCGCCTTCCCGAAGAGCCTTCACGATAGCTTCGTCGGCAGACTCCCAAGTTGCAGAGATTCTCTCGCGAGCAGAGCGCGCAGGGTTTTGAAGGTTTCTTAAGGGTTTTCGAACCCGGTCCGGATCGTAGAGGCTCAGAACAGAAGCTGAAGCTCGCGGAGTTAGGCCCGATCCTTGGAGCGGCGCCTGGGGGTTGCCCTTAAGAAAAAGCGGCCGGCCCTCGCGGGTTTTCACCACCAGGCTCATGCCTGCCGTGCCGTCAAACAGCGCCGAGGTGTAATCGTTGGCAACACCTGGGGTGATCTCAACGGGACGATTGTTGTAGGGAATGATCTTTTCTACGGGACGGCGCAAACATCCAGCGGATGTAAGAGCGATACTTGCCCCCATGAGCTTCATGAAATCCCTGCGGTCCACTCCACCCGCTTCGCTGTTCCCTTCCTTAAGAGGAGAGGACATGAACTCGTTCTCGGTGGCCTTTAAAAAGGTGGGATCTTGCTCAAGCTGCTCCAGACCCAGCCAGTAACCATCTTCGGTGATATTCTTCATCTTGACCTCTGAATCCTCTGTTAGTGATGGCATGTCGAACAATTTAACGGAGCGTTGTGCTCGGGTTCACGGTGGCACTGAACACACCAACCCATCGATAGCGACTCTACCTGCTCCACCACGTCCATACTGGCTACATCACCGTGACAGGTGCTGCAGCTCTGTTGGCGATTATCCGCATCGGCCAGGTTAAGTACGTGGGCCGAGTGATTGAACTTCACAAACTCAGGCATCATGTGGACTTTCACCCACTCTACCGTCTCCCCTGCGAAGTACTTCTCTTGAAGCTGCTGAATGTGGGGGCTGTCGGCTTTCACGATCATGTGGCAGTTCATGCAGATGTTCAGACTCGGAACGGTGGCATGATTGGAGCGCTCCACGTTCGTGTGACAGTAGGTGCAAGGCACTTGGTACTGACCTGCATGAAGCTCGTGTGAAAAAGGAATGGGCTGATCGGGCTGATAACCCGTGTTGTAGTTAATGTGTCCCCATTTAAAGTTGCAGGCTGCTAGACTGGAGACAACCGCCAAACAAAACATGATCCGAACATAAACGGACTTACGATGACTCACCGACATGAATGCCCCTTACCGTTCTTAACCGCATGGATTGAGAATGATTTGAATTTGCGAAACCTTAACTTATCCGTTCATAGTCAATAAAGACGACTTTTAAAACCTCTTTTTGATAACTAACTGACTTTTTGGGCTTTTTGTCGGCCGCGATGAACTATGAATCCATAAAAAGTGTACACCAAAAACACTCCGACGAAACCGCTCACCCACTCTAGACCACCAGCACCAAAACCGTAGGAATGAAGCCCTGCGCCGAGAACGAAGTTCACGCCGTACCAGGCCATGATGATCAAAGTGAAGGACACGATGGCGCCAGCTAACATCCCAAAGTTTTTCACCCAACCGGCCAAACGCCCGTGCAGGAGCGCAAGATATCCCATGATCGCAATGAAGGCCCAGGTCTCTTTGGGGTCCCAGCCCCAGAATCTGCCCCATGAGTAATCAGCCCAAACTCCGCCTAAGATGGTGCCGGCGATCAGTAGGACCAAGCCAATCTGAATGCAGCGGTACACAGCCTGCACCATAGAGCGCACGCGCGGAGAGTTCTCACCATCACCTGCGAGTATGAATCCAATGCCTATGGCACCCAGAGCAAAAGCTAAAAAGAGGGGCGCATAACTGAGAGTGATAGTCAGTACGTGGATAAGAAGCCACATGTTGCTGCGCAGAACAGGCTCCAAAGGTTGGAGCGTGGGATCAAGCACGACGGGCGCAAGATCTGAAACGATAAGACACAGGGCGCCGACCACCGCACCCGAAAAAAGCATCAGGCGATTTCTTCGGACGGCCTCAAGAATCATGGCCGTTCCCATCGCACCAAGGGCCACCCACACCACGGTCTCATACATATTGGAAACAGGGGGGCGTGCCGTGATCATCACGCGCAGATAAAAGCCGTAAAGGTGAAATCCTACACCCGCAAGAGCTGAGAGCCAGGCGACGCGGTAAAAAAGCTTCCAACTTACAAAGCGCGCCACAAGAGCAAAGACGGCAGCAACGAGATATAAAATCCAGCCGTACTGAAACGGATGCACTTCGTTAAAGTGAACCTCTCTGAGAATCTCAGCTTCAGTGGGGTAAAGGGGCGGGTTCTGTGCCCTGGCAGCGTTGACAAAGCTTAGGAATGTTTTTTCAAAATCTGCGGCCTGCGCTGCGCCCTCCCCACCGGCGGGTATGAGACTTTGAATGAAACCTTCGCTCAGCTTTAGGAACTTAGCCTGAAGATCGCCTTCCAGTTCCGCGATGGTGAGCCAGGTCGTTCCCTCCTGTGGAGGCACAACATGAAGAGCACCCACTTTGAATCGCTGGAATGTGTACATTTGGCTTTCGAGGCGCTGCACGGCCTGAAAGTAGGGCGTTAGCTTCTCGTTGTTTTGCCGCATTTCTGCCAGCTCTCTAAAGACCAAATCCACCCTGGGGTTGGCCCGCATCTCTTGAAAAGAAAAGAATTTTTCTTCTGCCGGCAGATCCAGTGCTTCTTTAAGACCTTTATGATCAAGTTTCAGAATTTTCGCCGCTTCCCACTCTGTGGGGATCAATAGCCACGTCATAACAATGCGGTAGGCCGGGACCTTTTCATCGCGGATCTTAAAGGTCTCTCGCCCGTAAATCATTTGCAGTGATTCGCGCGCGAAGGTGTCAAAGGGTTTGACGCGCCCGCCGTCTTGGATCGGAAGATTCTTAAGACTCTCTGTAGAGGCATGAGCTGAGCCAGCCACCTGAATCACGCACAGCATGAGCATAATTTTTTGGAACAAAGGCTTCATGAAATGGCTCCTTCTAAAACTTCGCCACGGGCGCGGCCCGCGCTTTACGATAAAAGAGTAGAAATGTTCCAAAGGTTACCAAGGTCGACCCCAAATACTTCCACCATCTGCCTGGATCGTGATTGACCGAGAAGATGGAATGAGTGGGCGAACCCATCTCGTCTTCTTCAAAGCTGGACTGATAAAAGGTCAGTCCTTGGTACTTTAATGGTTCGTTCATGGAAATCAACACTTCGCGCGCCGGCTCACCACCCTCGCCAGGAACCTCAACTAGGCTCTCATAGGAGGCAGCTCTCATGGTGCCCTGGTATCTACCCACATGGAACTGCTTGAGAGTTAAGCCGAAGTTCAAATTCACGCGCTTGTTGCCGTAGCCAACAAAGTAGACTTCGTTGTCATCAAATAGTCTTAAGTTGCTGTTGAGGCCTAAGAGATGTTCTTGGTCTTTGAAACGCACCTTGAGAGCAGAAACACTCATTGGCGTTGGCCGCGCCAGAGGACGGTAATCCACGACGTAGCGCGCTTTTTCGTGATAGCTCAGGAGGCGAAATGTGAGATCCATCCAGCCTGTCTCCATGGACTGACCGGCCTGAATGAAACCTGAGCGAGTTTGCCCTGAGCGCTCTGTGTGAACCGTGTAGGCGGCACCTTCCCCCTCGGGCCTGAGCACCACCATATTACCTTCTACCGGATAGTTAGCCTCCGTGGTGAACACCACCTTGGCAGGCCCCATCTCAACAGTTTCAGAAGGCTGCGAGGAGCTTAGAACCATCCAGTCTGTAACGCTGGCCCTTTCATTTTCCAGCACGAACCGCAGAGCGGGGCCGTCCGAAGGTAGCTCTGAAGGCACGATCTTAACGTCCCGGAGAGCGTAGGGAATAAATCCCACCACCTGAATTTTGCCGGGGAGAATATCGAAGGGCCTTTTCTCACTGGGGGGGCGAACTAAAAAGTCCACTTCTTTAGGCTTGTCAAAAAGCGGAACGGGATTCATCCCGCCCATCATGGACCAGAGTGTGATCTCCGTATCGGGAAGTGAAATGTACTCGGCCGTATCAGCTAGTGCCACCCGCATGATGCCGTCGGTGCCAAAGTATCTGGTCAAAAGTGATCCACCCAAAAGCAGCAAAATGCCGACGTGGGCGAACAGAAAACTTAAGTGCCGCCGCTTCCATGGGTATCGATCCACGATGACCGCTGTCAGGTTGATGGAGAGCAGGGCAAAAATCGTGTAGGACCACCAGGAGTGATAGACCAGCTTTTGAGCTGTGATCGCATCGTAGCGCGATTCCACAATGGTGCCGTAGGCGCTGAGAGTACCAATGCCCAAAAGAACCACGACCGCCAGCCTCAGCGATGCCAAAAATTTGCAGAAGGCCCGCAATTGGGGATTGCGAATCTTAGAAAACACCCGTGTGATCCTCCGTAGTGAGGCCTGTGTACCACAGGAGGGCGATGAAATGGCCCCCAAGTTTGTAACGCCGCGAATAAAGGGACTTTTCCAGAATCTAGGGGCTGAGGTGATCGATGCCGGTAAGTATTTTACTAAGCGCCGCAAGCAGCTGCTCTTGAACCCTTTCAAAGGCCCCCGGCAGACGCTCTTTGGTCTCCTCATCCATATAGAGGCTGCGATTGAGTTCGATTTGGATCGTATGCTGGCCGGCCCCGGGCGAGCCATAGCGCTGGGTGATCCCGCCTCCTATATATGGATCATTTAAAGCCACTTGGAATCCCGCGCTTTGGTAGGACTTCACCACAAGATCACGAAAGTCGGGCCGGGAGCTTTTGCCGAGCCAGTCGCTGACCACCACCTGGGCCCTATCCTTACCGGGGTCTGAGTGAAGCTGGGTCCCCTTAGATGGCATGCTGTGCAGATCTAAATGAAATACGTGAGTGTACCCATCGGCCTTAAGCTGAGCAAAACGTGTTGCGACTTGATCATGAAAGGGCCGGAAGTATTTTTTAAGGAGCAACTGATGGAGCTGCTCATCAATGGGCGTCTGCATCAACACTTCCCCTCTTGTAGTGACCTGCCAATGCAAACCGCGAGGGTGGGTGCCCTTAACCTCTTTAGCTCCCCGAACTGAGCCCTGATCCACATCGCCTTCACTGCGGTTAAGATCCACGACGTAGCGACTCCATTTGGCCGCAATCAGTGGCAGCCCCAAGGCGCCGGCAGCCGGCGAGTAAAGCTCGTCTACAAATCGGTCTACATCTCTAAGCCGCAAGATCAAATCAAGATCTGAAAGCCACGTGGCCTCAGGAGCAAGGGCCTCACCGGAGTGCGGACTGGTGAGAAATAGCGGGAATTCAGCCTTCATGTCCCAAAACTAAGGGCTACCCAAAGAGCCGTCAAGCAGGGCTTTTGGCACCCCCCACTGCAGCCCTGGTGACGAGCCTTCCCCGTAGTGATATCGTCATCCAAAGATGGCTACTCCACGCATTTACACCAAAACAGGCGACAAAGGACGGACGAGTCTCGTTGGCGGAACGAAAGTTTCTAAAACAGATCCGCGCTTAGAAAGCTATGGCACGGTGGATGAGCTCAACAGCTTTGTCGGTCTTCTTCGAAGTGAGATTCAGAAACAACCCGCTCTGGCCGAGCTAAAAGAGCCGCTTTTTCTTGAGAGCCTGCAAAATCTTCTCTTTAATATGGGAAGCCATTTGGCCTGCGAAAGTGAGGAGTTAAGATCCTCCCTTCCTGGGATCAGCGCCCATGCCGTGGAAGGGGTGGAAAAACAAATCGATGCGCTCCATGCAGAGCTGGCTCCGCTTCGCAGTTTTATTCTTCCCGGTGGTACGACACCAGCTGCTTTAGCCCATGTGTGCCGCTCCGTTTGCCGCAGGGCTGAGCGCGCCAGCTGCCAGCTTGAGAACGAATCGGCGCCCGACCCTCAGATACTGATTTTACTGAACCGGCTGAGTGATTACTTCTTTGTTCTTGCACGGTGGCTATGCCTTAAGGAGGAGGTCCCCGAGCAGCTCTGGACGAAAGATCCTGATGGACATCTTTAAAGCCCAGGAAGAGGACAGCCCCCGCCTTACTGAATTTTTTGCGAAGCACAAGATCGAAGGCGCTCTCGATTACTACATTCAGCGCCAGGGAAGCTTTTTCGGTAAGTACCGCCTGCTCTCGGATGATTTCGTAACCTATGGCCTGGAAGACAAGGGTCGCATCGAGGGCGTAGCGAGCCTTGTTTTCACCGATGCTGTGCTCGGCGGTGAAAAGCAAAAGATCGCACTGGCCGTGGATCTAAGAATCTCCCCCAGTCGCCGTGCCATCTTGAGTTGGGCGCAGCTATTTTTCGAAAAGTTTGATCAGGCCTGTCGTCAGCGCGACGTCAACTTTGTTTTCTCAGCTGTGGAACGCTTCGAAGGCCAGGCCTACAATGCCTTAATTAGACCCCAGCGCACGCGCCGAATCCTGCCCCGGTACTAC
>CAYRIE010000032.1:9558-11668 GCA_964424215.1 uncultured Pseudobdellovibrionaceae bacterium | reverse complement strand
GCCGCCCCAAAAATCCGGCCTCGGAACCTCGGCACCTGAAAACCTATCTTCCAGCTCTTGACGCCCTTTTAAAAGCTCATCCCTGCCACTGATAATGCTGCTCTGAGGAGACAGCCATGCTGAGATCTGCGATTCCCGCGGCCGCGAGCGAAAATAGTTGTCAGAAACTTCAGGGCTCGCCATTTGGGCTTGTCCCTGCACCCTTACCTGGCGGTGGAGCGGAAGGTGCCAATGGAAGTTCAGAGCTACACTCGGGTTTGCTGAAATTTCCTTGGCTTTTTGGCTTTTATAGTTGGTGAAAAAGAAAAAACCTTCAGTTCCATGACCTCGCAAAAGCACCATGCGAGAGCTGGGTTTATGATCCAGGCCGCAAGTACTCAAACAGCAAGCTGCCATTTCCAGCTGTGCCGATGCTGCCACCTCCTGCCACCAGAGCTCAAAGGACGACATAGGTTCGTCAGTAAGCTTCAGGGACTCTAAGAGCTCTCTTCCAACCACCGGATTTCCTCCCTCGTCAGCTGGGCCGTTGAAGCTGGCGGCGCGGACCAGGAAATCTCCGGGCCCGTGCGCAGGCGTTTTAAGAATTCAGATCTCTCTATATACCTACCGCCAAAGCGCTCTGTCACGGGGGTAATCATCTGCACATCCAGCCACTGAAAGCCTAACCTTTTGAGCTGCCTTATAAGGTGAATGAGGGCAAATGCTGAGGCGGGAGAGACCTTGTAAAACATACTCTCGGCACTAAAGTAGGTCGGCGCTGACACACCGTAAAGCCCGCCCACAAGCTCCGAACCTGAGAACACCTCAACGGAGTGGGCCCAGCCCTCACGGTGCGCCTGGGTGTAGCCCCGGGCCATCTCAGGGGTGATCCAGGTTCCGGTGGAGCCTTTGCGCACGGCGGACGCGCAGGCCGATATGACCTGTTCAAATGAGGTGTTCCAGCGCACCTCAAAGCTTGTCTTTTTAAGCTGCCTTTGAAGCGTTCGCGGAATGTGCAGTGTGGAAAAATCGATCACCCCTCGCTCTGGCGGGGAAAACCAAAGCAGGGGCAGGCCCTCATGGGGCCAGGGAAAAATTCCCGCAGCATAGGCCACCTTCAGATTCTCTGAAAGCGGACGTCCTCCCACGGCCACGATGCCTTCCGGATTGGCCTCTTCGGGGTCGGGAAAGATGATACTCACTCCATCCGCTCCCCCCGGCACACATCACACCGGCCACAAGGAGAGGTGGACTTTTCAAAGTATTCAAAAATGATCTGCTTGCGACACCGATCGGCCTGGGCGTACTGAACCATAGCCAGCAGCTTTTTTTGCGAGTGACTGAGCCGGGTGTCATGGTCTTGTTGAGATAGGACCTCCTCGGGCAGCTCCCCGAGCAGCTCCCAGCGCCTGGGCTCTTGCCGATGAGCTAGCACGCCCCAGCGGTCCATAAGGTTCAAGGTGGTTTCGAGCCTAAAATCCCTTGAGTGATAAAAGTGCAGTTGTTGCCGCAAAAAGTTTTCGCCCTCTTGGCGCGCGCGCAGCAGTTGATCGCGCAAAAGTCCATAGACCGCACGGATGAACTCTGGGTCTGGATGGGCCCACTTTAGAAAATCCATCTGAATGGAGACGTCGTCGGCATCAAAGAGCAGGTGCGCCTGGCAGGCCTTCCCGTCCCGGCCCGCTCGGCCCGCCTCCTGATAGTAGGATTCCAGGGAGCCTGGAATTTCAAAGTGGATCACCTGCCGAATGTCGGGCTTATGAACTCCTAAACCGAAGGCAGGTGTAGCAAGAATCACAGCATCTGGGCTCTGAAGAAACAGCTCTTGCTGGCGCTGGCGCTCCTTTGCGGGCAGTTGGCTGTGATAAACAAGAAAAGGAAGACTGAGCCTTTCAAGCTCAGCTGCCGCCTTGGTCAGCGAGCTGATCAGTGAAAAATAAAAGATCTTCGGCCCAGGTACCGCCTGAAGCTGCAGGTAAGACCACCTGATTTTCTCATCTAAACCCACCACGGGAACGACCTTAAGTTCTAGTTCCGGCCGGTCAAAGCCGGCTTCAAAAACTTTTGCATCCGTCATGGCCAGCTGGTTCAAAATGTCCTGACGAACTTCGGGCGTCGCCGTAGCCGTCAT
>CAYRIE010000032.1:0-9458 GCA_964424215.1 uncultured Pseudobdellovibrionaceae bacterium | reverse complement strand
TGCATCAGTGCTATAAGAGGGCTGACCACCACCGTTAGACCCTTAAAAACAAAACTCGGGAGTTGATAGCAGAGGCTTTTGCCGTAGCCCGTGGGCATCAGTGCAAGAACACTCTCCCCCGAGATCAATGTTTCAATGATCTCTCGTTGTGGGTGACGGAATTCCGCATAGCCAAAGCGTGTGCGAAGCTCCTCTTCCAAAGACTTACTGATCATTGGAAAGCTTCCCCGCTCCCTTTGCGAATTCTTTCCACTTTGTGCTGGTCATAGCCCTTCACCTTAATGTAAAAGATCGCTTTAAAAAAGGGCAACTTTAGGGCCGGCGGAATAGCCGGTGTAATGACTTATTAAGTTTTGGGAAGGATCAACTCCATGGCTAAGTGGGAACTAGAAAAAGTCCGAAACATTGGGATCTCGGCACACATTGACTCAGGAAAGACCACCTTGAGTGAACGGATCCTGTTTTACACAGGGCGCATTCACGCCATTCACGACGTTCGCGGAAAAGACGGCGTCGGCGCCAAGATGGATAACATGGAGCTTGAAAGAGAGCGTGGGATCACCATTCAGTCCGCAGCCACTCATGTGAAGTGGGGCGACACCACAATCAATTTGATCGACACTCCCGGGCACGTGGACTTTACCATTGAGGTGGAAAGGTCTTTGCGCGTTCTCGATGGCGCTGTTCTGGTTCTTTGCGGAGTGGCCGGCGTTCAGTCGCAGTCCATCACCGTGGATCGCCAGATGAGGCGCTACAACGTGCCCCGCGTGGCCTTTGTCAACAAACTCGACCGTTCAGGCGCTAACCCTTTCCGCGTTGCTGGACAGCTGCGTGAAAAACTTCACCACAACGCTGTGATGGTACAAATTCCCATGGGCGTTGAAGATAAGCTGGAAGGCGTGGTCGACTTAGTCGAAATGCAGGCCATTTTCTTCCGCGGCGAGCACGGCGAAAAAATGGAGCGTGAACCCATTCCCGCAGCCTTCCAAGAGCAGGCCGAAGAGTACCGCACCAAGCTCATCGAGGCCGCTGCGGACTTTGATGATGAAGTGGGGATGAAGTTTCTTGAAGGTGAAATCGACAGCATCTCCGTGCAAGAGCTCAAGCGCGCCATTCGAAAGGGCACCCTTTCTATGGGTATGACTCCCGTGTTCTGTGGTTCTGCCTACAAGAACAAAGGCGTTCAAGCTCTGCTGGACGGCGTGCGGGCTTATTTGCCTGCGCCCTACGAAATTGAAAACTACGCCTTGGATCTGGATAACAACGAAGAGCGCGTTGACATTAAACCGGACCCAGCAGCTCCGCTTGTGACGTTGGCGTTTAAATTGGAAGACGGCAGATACGGTCAGCTCACCTATATGCGCATCTACCAAGGGACCCTCAAAAAGGGTGAGTTCATCGTGAACACGAGCTCTGGCAAAAAGCTCAAAGTTCCTCGTATCGTGCGCATGCACTCTGACGATATGGAAGATATCGAAGAGGCCTATGCAGGCGACATCGTCGCCCTGTTTGGTGTGGACTGTGCCTCCGGGGACACCTTCACCGATGGCACTGTGAATCTGGCCATGTCCTCTATGTTCGTGCCTGAGGCGGTGATTTCACTTGCGGTACGCCCCAAGGACAAGTCGGGCGAAGCTAACTTTTCCAAGGCTCTTGCCAAGTTCCGCAAGGAAGATCCTACCTTCCGCGTGCACCGTGATGAGGAGTCCAACGAGACCATCATCTCTGGGATGGGAGAGCTGCACCTTGAGGTTTATATCGAACGCATGAAGCGCGAGTTCAAATGTGAAGTGGTGGCTGGACAGCCCCAGGTGGCCTACCGCGAAACCATTTCACAAGCTGCGGACTATGACTACACTCATAAGAAGCAAACCGGTGGTGCAGGTCAGTTCGCCAAAGTGGTGGGCAAGATCGCTCCGCTTCCGCCCGAGTCTACTGAGACCTTTGAGTTTCACAACAACATCGTGGGTGGCCGTATTCCCAAAGAATACATCCCTGCTTGCGAAAAAGGCTTCAGAGAGCAACTCGCCAAAGGACCTCTTATTGGCTTTCCGATTGTTAATGTGCGCGTAGATCTGGATGACGGCGCTTATCACGATGTGGACTCCTCAGAGATGGCCTTTAGAGTCTGCTCTATGGCAGCCCTGCGCCAGGCTTATGAAAAAGCTGGGCCGACTGCTCTTGAGCCGGTGATGAAGCTGGAAGTTTCAGCTCCTGAAGAATTCCAAGGCAGCGTGATGGGACAGATCAACCAGCGCCGCGGTATGATTCAGGGAACCACGACCCAAGAGGGTTTTGTGACCATTGAATCTGAAGTGCCTCTTTCAGAAATGTTTGGCTACTCAACGGATCTGCGCTCAGCGACTCAAGGTAAGGGTGAGTTCACTATGGAATTTTCTCGATACGCTGCTGTCCCGCGCTCCATGCAGGAAGAGCTTGCGAAAAAGTACCAAGAGCAACGTGCCGCTGAAGCAAAAAAGTAGGTTCGTCAGCAGACAGGGAGGGTTGATGTGATCTTATCGGATCGCACTTTGAAGGCCATGATCGAGAGCGGTGAGCTTTTTGTAGATCCGCTGAAGGATAATTCCATTCAGCCCGCCTCGATCGATTGTCATTTAGGGAACCACTACCTGATTGTGGATGACTACAACATGGGCACGCTCAAGCTCGATGAGGAAATCCGTTACCGCGAAGTGGTCTCTGAAACCCTCACGCTTCCGCCCAGATCTTTTCTGCTGGCCACCACGGCCGAGTACGTAAAAATGCCTAAGGATCTAACGGCCTTCGTTGAAGGCCGTTCATCTATTGGGCGCATGGGTCTTTTTATCCAGAACGCTGGCTGGGTGGACCCTGGCTTTGAAGGCCGCATTACGCTGGAGCTCTTCAATGCCAACTCCCTTCCGATCGAGCTGAAAGCAGGACGGCGCATCTGCCAACTGGTTTTTTGCAAAATGGACCACGTGGCCGATGCTCCCTATGCGGGCAAGTATCAAGGCCAGAGCCAGTCTGTGGGAAGCAGAATCTTTTTGGACTCGGAGAGCTACCCTACTAAGTCCTAGCCAGCAGCGGGTGCCGATATTTCCCTAGCTCCGCCAGCTGCTTCTTGTTATACTTTGGTCAATGGACGACGACCCTACGGGCCCTCTAAGCCCCCACCCTTTCACGCTCCCAGACTCCGTTAATTTAAGCCGCCCACAGGCGATGGCACTTCTTAATCTTCTGGAAAATTCATGACGCTGCTGATTTTGTATGTGGCCATCGCCCTGGCGGTCTCCTTTTTATGCTCTATTTTGGAAGCGGTCCTTTTGACCACTTCCGCAGCCTACATCCAAGTTAACATACGCCAAGGCCAGAAAAGCGCGCTGATTCTCAAAGAGCTTAAAGAGAACATCGATCGGCCGATTGCCGCCATTCTCACCCTCAACACCGTGGCTCACACCATGGGTGCAGCCCTGGTCGGAGCTCAGGTGCAAAAGCTCTGGGGCGAGGCTTATCTAACGGCAGCCTCCATCATTCTGACGTTGCTGATTTTAATTTTTTCAGAAGTGATGCCCAAAACCATTGGCGCGTCCTACTGGAAAACGCTGGCCCCCTTTTCCGCCTACGTCGTCCGCGCCATGATATGGGGACTGCTACCTTTTGTCGTTATGTCTGAATGGGTCTCAAAATTTCTGCGAGGAAAAAAAGAAGAGGGCCTCACCAGAGAAGAGGTCATCGAGACCGCAGAGCTGGGAGCTGTTGAGGGAAGCCTAAAGAAAAAAGAATCCCTCATCATCAAAAACCTTCTGATGCTCAGCAAGATCTACGTTTACGATATTATGACCCCTAGGTCGGTTCTATTTGCTCTGGACCAGGATAAAACCGTCGCTGAAATTATGGATGAGCATAGACCCATCCGCTTCTCCCGCGTACCAGTGTACAAGGACACGGTCGACAATATTCAGGGCATGGTCCACCGCTACAAAATCCTTGAGGCCTCCTCAGGTGACCATCACTCCATCACCATGAAGGAGCTGATGACGCCCGTACAGACCATCGCAGAAGACGTTCCGGTCTCAGCGCTTTTAGATCAGTTCATTCAGAAGCAGGAGCACCTGTTTGTAGTGGCCGATGATTACGGCTCCACCATGGGCATTGTCACCTTGGAAGATGCCGTGGAGACGCTCTTAGGCGTTGAAATCATCGATGAGTTCGACTCGGTGGCCGACCTCCGTCAGTTGGCACTTGAGCAGTGGAAAGCCCGCAAGAGGCTCCGAGAGACATGATCTCTTTAATCTACGTAACCTGTGCCAACCAAGATGAAGCTCAGCAGCTGGCCCGCAAGTTACTAGAGGAAAAGCTGATTGGCTGCGCCAACATCTTGCCGGGCATGGTCTCCATCTACCCATGGAAAGGCGAGGTGAAGACCGCAAATGAAGTGGTGCTGCTTTTAAAAACGCCCTCTCACCTAGTTAGGGCCGTACTGGATCGCACCCAGCAGCTTCACAGCTACGACACCCCCTGCGCCCTTGAAATTCAGGTTCAAAGCGGACTGAAAGACTATATGGACTGGATTGAATCGGAGACGGCTCAAAAGATTTAAGGTAGCTAGATGAAGTCTAGCCTGCCAGCCCGCGAAGCTCCTCGATAGTGAACAGAGGTGTCAGAGTTAGGCCCGCCTTTGAAAGCGCCTCGTGATTTCCCTCTGAGCGATCGATCACACAAAGGACTGAGTCGATCAGAGCGCCTGCTGCACGTAGCTCGCCCACGCTCTCCACCACCTGCCCGCCCGTTGTGATCACATCTTCTATGACAAGAACCCGCTTCCCCTTCACCTCTACGCCCTCTGCCAGGCGCATGGTTCCATAGGGTTTGGCCTTTTTTCGAACCATCACCATGGGGTAACGGCTGTGAAGTGACATGGCCGTGGCCACAGGGATGCCGCCCATCTCAAGGCCTGCCAAAACTTCAGTGCCCGCTGGAATTTTATCAACCATAAGACCACTAGCTGCGGCTAAAAGCTCAGGCCGCGCCTCCAGCTGATACTTGTCAAAGTACTCGGCAGAGCGCTTTCCCGAGCGCAAAAGGAAGTCCCCCTGCAGGTAGCAAACTCTCATGATTTCTCGTCCGAGATCGGTCTTAGTCACGCTATCAGCCGCCTACTTCTCTGCCACGATGTAGGCGATCCAAGATTCGGCCTCATCGCCTTTTTCAGTGCGCTTAAAGACTCCATCGCCCTCACCCTCATCGGTGGT
The DNA here is from genome assembly GCA_964424215.1 of uncultured Pseudobdellovibrionaceae bacterium. GTDB lineage: Bacteria > Bdellovibrionota > Bdellovibrionia > Bdellovibrionales > JAGQZY01 > CAYRIE01. The sequence goes on along the minus strand of CAYRIE010000032.1, from coordinate 4,224 downwards.
GCCTTCCCAGTAGACGTGAGTCTTTTTAAAACCCACTTCCGTCAAAATGTCGCGCAGCTCAGGGATGGACCACATCCGCCAGTTGTAACTAAAAACCTTTTCTCTCTTGGCTTTGCCCTTAGGCTTAAAGTGAATATAAAACTGCGCATCGTGAGTGATCGGATTGTAGCTGTCTTGATCCCAGAAGTAAGAGAACGTGTCGTGAATGGTTTCCTCTTCATTGGCTTCCTGGCAAGCGCTCCCGCCGAAGATGTCCAGCAGAAACACTCCCTTGGGGCTTAAACTTTCGCGCGCACTTTGAAAGTACTTTTTCATCTCTTCACGCTTTTTGAAAATGAAGTAGGAAAAGTTAAGCGCGGCAATCAAGTCCGTTTTGGGAAGGTTTTTTGACAGCACGTTGCTATTGAGAATTTTCACCCGCTTTTGTGCCTCTTCGGACAGCTTGCTCAGGTAGTGTTCCCGGCCGTACTGAATCGGCTCAAGATCAAGATCTACACCCACAGCAGTGAAGGATTTATCAAGCTTCACCCACTCACAGCAAATGGAGAAGGTGCCGCAAAAATCTTCGCGAAAGGATTTGGGCTGAGCCCCCCTAAGCTCCTTATAAATCTTCCGAAAGAACTTTACGTCCACATCCGGAGATTGAACGGAGTTGCGATAGTACCAGTACTTATCAAAAGCTGGAGCGGCGGATGCCTTACTTAATTTTTTTCCCATCAGGGGACCTCTTCCAGCAGTTCAAGAACTTCCCGCTTTATATCTTTTAGTTGCGGAACACTCGTTTCCTCTAAGTCATTGTGAAGTCCGATGCCAGGAAGGTTCTTACCAGCAAGCACCCTGGGCCGAGCATGAAGCTCATAGAAAAGCTCCTGAACGCAGCGGTAGGCCAGATGTTCCCCAAAGTTGGTCACTTCCGTGTCTTCGTTCAAAAACAGAACGCGCCTCGTCTTACGCACGCTGGAGCGGATCAGGTCCCAATCGTAGGGATAGAGGCTGCGCAGATCGATCACTTCTATGTTGAGACCTTGCTGCGCTTTAAGCTCATCGGCGACCTTGTTGGCCATCAACACGTGCCGGCCGTACGTTACCACGGTAGCAGCGTCGCCTTGGCGTGTGATCTTGCCCACACCGATCGGCGTTTCATAAAGTTCCAGAGCGGGCCAGTTGGGCTTCCAGTCAGAGCGATCGCCCAGGGGTGCATCGATGCGGCCCTTTAAATCTTTTTCGTCGGCTGGCTCACCAGGAATGAGTTCTTCGCCCTTAACCCGCATCAAAGCTTTTGGCTTCAAAAAGAGCACGGGGTTCGGGTCCTGAATGGCTGAGATCAAAAGACCATAGGCATCCAGCGAATTAGAGGGCATGACCACCTTCCAACCAGGAAGCCTTGTGGCCCAGGCATCAAAGCTGTGACTGTGATAGATGCTCCCGCGAATGCCAGCTCCCACGGGCGTCATCACAACAATGGGAAGGTTGTAATTGCCAGCCGTGGCCCAGCTCGTGTTGCCCGCCATCTTTAAAAGATCGATGGTGTTGAAAATGTAATCGCAAAACTGGATCTCCGCCACGCAGCGATCCCCAGCTAGCCCCAGCCCGATGGCTGCGCCAATAATACCGCGCTCATCAAGGGGGGTGTTCCAGGTGGTTTTAAGACCCTGAGTGGCCGTGAAGACTCCGCCCAGCGGAGCGCCCACGTCCTGGCCAAAAATATCGGTCACACCGAGCTTGGTTTCGCCCATGTGAAGTGCCATACGAATGGACTGAGCCATAGTTGCCATTAGAACTTCCTCCAGTCCGCATTTTCAGAATCTTTGTAGACGTGGTCCCAAACCGTGTCGGCTGTGGGCACAGGCTCCCCTCGAACTTCTTCAGCAGCCACTCTGAGCTGCTCCTCGTACTTGTCGTGAAGCTCTTGAACAGCTTTGGACGTAATGTAGCCAGCCTTTAAGAGCCGCTCTTCAAAAGCCATCAGGCAGCACTCCTCACCTAGGATCCGGTTGGCACCCGATGCTGAGCTGTGACCATAAAGCCGTGAGACATAAAACTCTGACAGGACGGGAAGACGCTTTTTTCGAATGTACTCTAAATCCTCTGCGATCACTTTATAGGCCTCAATGGGATCGTTGCCATTGTAGCTTCCAGTTCTAAGACCAAAAGCCTTACCGCGATCAGAGATGCGCTCCTCGCCGTGCTGCTCATCGTAGGAGGTGGAAATGCCCCAGCGGTTGTTCTGCACAGTCAGGTAAATCGGTAGCTCAAAGCCCGGACGTGAAGCCCAAATCAGGCTGCTGGCAAAATCCCCTTCAGCCGTGCCCGCATCCCCGCCGCTCACAATCGTGACAGCATCGGTCTTGCGCCGGCGCTGGGCGATGCCCGTTCCAATCGCAGCAGCGTATTGGACTTCAATGGGCGAGGTGATCGGAAGAACGTTCCATTCGGGGAAGCAGTAGTGGTTAGAAAAGTTTCTGCCGCCGGTGCAGGGATCTGTGGCGCGGTTCATGATGAGCCGAAGGGAGTCTCTAACATTCATTCCCATGGCCACCAAGGTGGGCGTTGCGCGGTAGTGAAGGTGCAAAAAGTCATACTCGGGGCCGTGGCCTTTTTTAACCTGCATACCCAGAGCCACCCCAAAGGCTTCCTCTCCAGGAGCACCGATCCAAAAGTAGGCCTCGCCTTTTTTGTAGACTTGAATGAGCCGCTCTTCCAGCTTTCTAGAGAGCACCATGGCATCGTGCATATGCAAAAGAGTCTCACGAGGCAGGCCCAGATCTTTGCCACGAGATTTCGTTTTTCCACCCGAAGCTACGACCTTTTTAGCGGCTCCAGAACCTCTGTTTTTCCGAGCGGATCCACTTTTTTGAACAGCACGCTCATTTGACAGTTTGCGCCCCATGCACACCCCTAACTTGCTTTTTTCAAATAAAATTAGAGGTAGCGTTGAGGCAGCACTATGTCAACAAAGCAACCTCCCCTAGAAGTAAGGCTTCCAGGGGGGCACTTGACTTAGAGCATTAGAGCTTTTCTTGACCGTTGGATTTGCCAGCATCCCTGGCAAATTTTAGCTTCACTTTGTTCTGAAGATCCACAAGATCCACCACGACATTGGCAGCTTCTTTCACTTCGGCGCGGTCCAAGTACTCAGCAAGCTTTTCTTCTTTAGACTGACCGCGGGCCTGCTCACGCTTTTCCCGCAGCTCTTTGCGCTCTTCAAAAGTTTCACTTAAAGAAATCGTGCGAGGCTCTTTGGCCTGAGCTTTTTTGTTTTCCTCAAGGATTTCTTTGAACTGTTCGCTTTGAGTGACTCTGGCCCTAGAGGCGGCCTGAAGAGCCTTCACAGTGCTCTCGCCCACCTTGGCCCAGCTTGGATCTTTGGTGTTGGCCGTGGTGGAAAGAAACGGCTTAATTTTTTGCGGCTCAAGTGAGAAATCGAGTTTCTTCTCACCAATTTCACTGGTGGCATGAGGAAATGGAAACACAAGATCTGAGTTCACTCCACGGTGCTGCGTGGACCAACCCCCAGGGGTGAAAAACATTCCGACCGTCACCTTGATGGCTCCAAGGCCCTGGGGCAGTTGCACCACCTGCTGAACGGTGCCTTTACCGAAGGTGTGATCTGAGCCCACGACCACGGCACGGCCGTAATCTTGGAGAGTTCCGGCAACAATCTCAGAGGCACTCGCACTGATTCTGCTGGTCAAAACTGCCAGCGGACCCTGCCAATGAATTTCAGGATCTGTGTCTTGCAGCAGAGTTGTTCCCTCGGAGCTAGATTTGCGGCTGGTTTGTTTCACCACGTTCCCGCTCTTAATGAACAGGCCGGCAATGCTGACAGCATCATCAAGGCTTCCGCCCCCGTTGGTCGATAGATCCAAAAGCACGCCATGGGCCTGAGCTTCTCTAGCCTTTTTAAGCAGCTTCTTTACGTCTTCAGCTGAAGATCTACCGCCGCGGCGAGAGTCGGCATAAAATGAGGGCAGCTGAATCACAGCGATCTTGCGGGATACGCCGTTAACTTCCCGGTCTATAAAGGTCAGAGAAGCGGCTTCATCTTCCAAGTTCACGCGGTCCCTTGTGAGCGTGACCAAATTGCGCTCGGTTTTCTCACCCGTTTTGCGCAGGATCTTTAAGCGCACCTGGGTGCCGCGCTTCCCACGAATCTTACGGACCACATCTCTAAGATCCATTTCAACTACGTTCTCTAGAGGTAGCGCTTTACCCTTTTCCACC
>CAYRIE010000031.1:0-12512 GCA_964424215.1 uncultured Pseudobdellovibrionaceae bacterium | reverse complement strand
ATGGCGTTTAAAATACTGAAGTAATTGGACTTTTTCTGGTACTCGCCCCGCTGAAAAGCGCGGATAGCCTCGGCCACGCCTCCGGCGGTGAGGATGGACCCTGTGGCCTTAAAAAGATCGGGCAGCAAACTGGCCTCAAATCCACAATCGGGCGCGCTGGCAGCAGCAAAGGGAAAAACCTCCGGGTAGAGACTGGCCAAATGAAGGGCCCCATAGCCGCCGCTGGAGCCACCTGTGACCAGCCAGGCGCTAGGGTGCAGGGACTTACCAAAACTTGCCCTAAGGCCAGGAATCACCTCCTGGATCAGATGATCTTCGTAGGGCCCCGTCCAGGGCGAATTTTTAAACTGGCTGCCCCCCAGGCTGGTCCATCCGTCGATAAACACATGCATGGCTTTAGGCCAGCGCCCCTCGGAAACCCCTCTGTCGATCTGCTCAGGCCAGTTGGGCCTCAAGGGATCGTAGTTGAAAGATTTGGGGCCATTGCTCCCCAGGCCCGAAAGATGCCAAATCACCGGCCAGGGGCCCTCTTCCTTAGGGACTAGCAGCGTGTGACGCCTGAGCGTGGGATCTTTCAAGTAATTGCCCTTAAGGACTTCGCTTTCGATGTTCAGTGTCTGAACTTTAAAGTTTTCAAAGTCCACGAGCAGCGCGTGGTCCTTAAGCTCCAAACTCCCGGTCACGAGTACCGCCGCAAAGTTTTAGGGTCGGTAGGCTCTGCCGCCAGCTCCACACTGACCACACAGTTGCGGCCAGAGTTTTTAGCTCTGTAAAGCGCGTTGTCCGCAAACCGCACAAGTTGCCTTGCATCCATGTTGGTCAGACCCTTTTCCGCAAAGGCCAACCCTAAGGAGGCGGTTAAGCGGGAGGAGTCCTCCCCGTGGGTGAAGTTGTACTCCTCAAGAGTTTGCCGAAGCCTTTCCGCAAAGGCCACCGCACCCTTACCGTCAGTGTGCGTGAGCACGATCAAGAATTCATCGCCGCCGTAGCGTGCGGCAAAGTCGACTGTGCGGATGTTGTTTTTGATAATCTTGCCGACTTCCGAGAGCACCCAGCTGCCAAACAGGTGATCATGACCATCGTTAACGTGCTTGAAGTTATCCATGTCCATCATAACCACGGCCAGAGAGCTTCCGTAGCGGCGGGCCCTATCCAACTCGTAGTCGAGTTTTTGATAGATGGAGCGCATGTTGAAAAGGCCTGTCAAATCGTCGATGTCCACTAGTTCAAGCAGCTTCTGGTTGGCCTTTTGCAATTCGTCGTGAAGCGTTTTGATTCGCAGCTGAGCTCTCACACGCGCCAGAAATTCATTTAGGACAAAGGGCTTACAAATGTAATCGTCCGCGCCGGCATCGAGCCCCTCGATCACGTCCTGAGTGTTGGATTTGGCGGTTAAAAACATGATGGACACGTAGTGCTCTTGAGACCTCAAAACTTTGAGCGTTTCCAGTCCATCCATTCCAGGCATGTTAATGTCGAGTAAGATCAGATCCGGCTGGAAGCTCTCGAGGATCTTAAGACCGTCAACGCCAGAGTTCGCCGTCTTCACTTCGTAGCCTTCGTGAGTCAGCGTCCTGCCCACGATTCTCAGGTTTTCCTGATCGTCGTCGACAACAAGAATTTTCTGGCCAACTGGTTTCATCTCATCCCATGATATCCAAGGTTAAAGGGGTTGTCAGAGGTTTTTCACCAGAGTACAAAGGGCTAGTTTTTAAAAGGTCCCTGCGAAGAAGGAGGATGGATTATGGGCTTTGATCATCTTCACATTGAAAAGAAATGGCAGGACCTTTGGGAAGCCGATGGAGTCTTCAGGGCTGAGGATAAGAGCGATAAGCCCAAGTACTATGTCCTCGATATGTTCCCCTACCCTTCGGGCCACGGTCTGCACGTAGGACATATGGCAGCTTACACAGCCCCTGATGTGTTAGCTCGCTACAAACGCGCCAAGGGCTTTAACGTTCTTCATCCCATGGGCTATGACGCCTTTGGCCTCCCCGCAGAGCAGTACGCCATCCAAACTGGCATTCATCCGGCCCAAACCACAGACCAGGCCATCGCAAACTTCAGAAGACAGCTTAAAGAATTTGGTTTTAGCTTCGATTGGTCGCGGGAAATCTCAACCTGTGAGCCAGAGTACTACAAATGGACTCAGTTCATTTTTACCAAGCTCTTTGAAAAGGGTCTGGCCTACCAGAAAGAAGCCCCCGTCAACTGGTGTCCAGCACTTAAGACAGTGCTCGCCAACGACGAGGTGGTCGATGGCAAAAGTGAGCGCGGCGGCCACCCCGTCCAGCGCATTATGATGAAGCAGTGGATGTTAAAGATCACCGACTATGCAGAAAGGCTGCTGGAAGGGTTGGACAGAGTCGACTGGCCCGAGCGAACCAAAGAGGGGCAGCGCAATTGGATTGGAAAAAGCGTAGGCGCTGAAGTTCAATTTGCAATTGAAAACTCTGACAAGAAGCTGACCGTGTTCACCACCCGGCCCGACACGCTTTTCGGCGTCACCTTTATGGTTCTCTCCCCTGAGCATCCGCTCCTGATGGAGCTTGTTACAGCCGATCACAAAGCTGACGTAGACAATTACCGCCAGATGGCCAGCCGTAAATCCGAAGTGGACCGCAAAGCTGGCAAGGATAAGTCAGGCGTCTTTACGGGCAGCTTTGCTGTTCACCCCGTGTCCGGCGAGAAGATTCCTATTTGGGTCGCAGACTATGTCCTGATGGAGTACGGAACTGGCGCCATCATGGCCGTTCCAGGTCACGACAGCCGCGACTTTGAATTCGCCCAAGCCCACGGCTTAAATATTCAGCGCGTAGTGGAGGGCACCGAGCTTCCCTATGAGGGCGATGGCCTAGTTGTTAATTCGGACTTCCTTAACGGCCTTAGGAAAGATGAAGCCATCAGCAAGATGACTGCACATCTGGAGCAAAAGGGCCTCGGAGTTTCGAAAGTACAGTACAAACTGCGCGACTGGCTCTTCTCCAGGCAAAGATATTGGGGTGAGCCCTTTCCCATTGTGAAATTCGATGACGGGACCACAGAATCCCTTCCTGTTGAGGAGTTGCCCGTGGAGCTTCCAGAGGTGGCCAACTATCAACCCTCTGATGCGGGCGAGCCCCCCTTAGCGCGCGCCACCGACTGGGTGAATTATGAACGCGGCGGACGAAAGGGGGTTCGCGAAACAGACACCATGCCAGGCTCTGCTGGCTCTTCGTGGTATTTTTTAAGATTCACCGACCCCCTGAACCCCGGAGCCGCTTTTGATTTTGCTAAACAGGCTTATTGGATGCCTGTGGACCTTTACGTCGGTGGACCCGAGCACACGGTGGGCCATCTGCTTTACGCCCGCTTTTGGCAAAAAGTTCTATTTGACCTGGGCATGGTCTCCCATGATGAGCCCTTTCAGAAGCTGGCTCATCAGGGCATGATCCTGGGCACGGACGGCGAGAAGATGTCCAAGTCCCGCGGCAACACGATTAATCCTGATGATATCCGCAGGGAGTACGGCTCGGACACTTTGCGCTGCTATATTTTGTTCTTAGGACCCATGGAGAGAGACAAGCCCTGGAATCCGAGCGGCATCGAAGGCTCGCGCAGGTTTCTTGAGCGCGTGGATCGTCTGTGGGAGGGGCCGCTGAGTCAAGAGCCCGCTTCAGAACCCCTTAGCCGGCTGTGGCACAAAACTTTGGCCAAAGTCTCCGGCGATATTGAAAGCCTTTCACACAACACCGCCCTGAGCGCGATGATGATTTTAGTCAATGAACTTTATAAAACCGGAGAGCGCCCCCAGGAAATCCTGAAGGGCCTGGCCCAAATTCTAGCGCCGTTTGCTCCCCACCTCTGTGAAGAGCTCTGGAGAAAGAGCGGAGAAAGCTCGTACGTCGCGCTAGCACCCTGGCCCGAGGTCAATGCCGAGCTTTTGAAGCCCGAGGCGATCACCATGGCCGTGCAAATAAATGGAAAAACCAAGGGCACCGTCCAGGTCACTGACAGCACCTCTGAAGAAGCTGCAATTGGGCTTGCAAAAGAGCTTAAGTCCGTCCAACTTGCCCTGGAAAATCAGGCTATGGTGAAGGTCATTTATAAGCCTGGGAAGATTCTGAATCTGATCGTTAAATGAGGTGCGGCGACTTGGACACTTGGGGCATTGAAGAATCTAAAGAACTGTATGGAGTAGAAACCTGGGGCGACGATTATTTTGACGTCAACTCCGAAGGCAATATCACCGCCAAGCCTTTTGGCAATGGCGGCGTCCAGGTCGACTTGTATAAAGTGACCCAGGAGCTGATGCAAAGAGGGATGAGAACTCCGATTCTTATTCGTTTAGCAGACTTCACACGCCGCCGCGTGGAGCTACTTTTTAAGAGCTTTGCCCACTCCATCAAAGAGAGTGGCTATAAGGGTCAGTACCAAGCCGTTTACCCCATTAAGGTCAACCAGCAAAGACACCTGGTTGAAGACCTCTTAAGCTCCGATTACCCGCTAGGGCTTGAGTGCGGCAGCAAGCCTGAGCTGCTCGTCGTACTGGCCATGATGAAGTCCCCTAATGGCATCATCATTTGCAACGGCTTTAAAGACACCGAATACATCGAAACGGCACTGCTTTCGACCAAGATGGGTAAACACACCATCATTGTCGTGGATCGCAGGGAAGAGCTTAAGATGATCGTTGAGGCTGCAAAGAAGCTCAACGTGAAGCCTCACATTGGCTTTCGGGTGAAACTACACTCTAAGGGATCTGGTAAGTGGATCGACTCAAGTGGGGACAGATCTAAGTTTGGCCTGACCTCCTCGGAGCTGGTCGCCGGCGTACAGCTTCTTAAGGACAATGACATGCTGGAGTCTTTGGAGCTGCTTCACTTTCACATCGGCTCGCAGATTCCCAACATCGGCACTATTAAAACTTCCTTGCGAGAGGGAGCCCGGTTTTACACCGAGGTGACTAAACTCGGAGCCCAGCTCAAATTTCTGGATGTCGGAGGCGGGCTTGCTGTTGACTACGATGGCTCAGGATCTGGCGACAGCTCTCTGAACTACTCCGTGCAAGAGTACGCCAACGACGTGGTGGCCACGATTCAGGCCGCTTGCGAAGAGGCTAAAATTTCTGAACCCACCATCATCACGGAAAATGGCCGGGCTATGGTGGCCCACCACTCGATCCTGGTCTTTGACGTTCTAGGATCGAACCAGTACGAAGCCTCCCCGCTCCCGGACAAAAACTCTACACCCGATCACAAATTGATCCAGGAGCTTGAGTACATCTACAACAACGTCAATAAGGACTCTTTCAACGAATCCTACCACGACGTTGCGCACATCAAAGAAAACGCCCTGCAGCTGTTCACCTTCGGAATGCTCTCTTTAGAGCAAAAGGCTCTTATCGATTCGATGACTTGGGTGATCTTATCCAAAATGGCAAAGATCGCAGCAGGAGATGAGGACCTAGAGGATGTGGAGCAGGAGCTGCGCGAAGTTTTATCAGACACTTACTTTTGCAACTTCTCGGTGTTTCAGTCTCTTCCAGACTCTTGGGCCTTAGGTCAGCTTTTTCCCGTGATGCCCATCCATAGGCTTCACCAAAAGCCTGACCGCCGCGCGGTTCTGGTGGATCTGACCTGCGACTCCGATGGCAAAATTTCTAGGTTCATAGACGTCGCCACCGGCGAATCTAAAAAGACACTTGAAGTGCACTCTTTTTCTGAGGGTGAACCCTATCTGCTGGGGGCTTTCTTAGTGGGCGCCTACCAAGAGACTCTTGGGGACCTTCACAACCTTTTTGGCGACACCGACGCCGTTCATATTTCCATAGCTGAAGACGGTCAGTACTTCGTCGACAATTTTGTTGAAGGAGATACGACAGCCGAAGTGCTGGGGTACTTCCAGTACAACCGCGATGATCTGGTCAAAAGCATCCGTCACTCCTGCGAAAGAGCCATCAACGCCGGCAAGATGACCCGAAGAGAAGCGGCGCTTTTGATTCGCAACTATGAGTCAGGTCTTAACGGGTACACCTATCTAGAGGAGCCCGACGAATAGGAGCGATAGGTATCGGCGGGCGTACCTATTTCGAGCGCGGATCAAAGGCGTCCCGGATGCCTTCACCGATCAGGTTTAGAACCGTAAGTGTCATAAATAGAGCCAGGGAGGGGTAAAGGGCTAGCCACCACGAGGTGGTAAAGTGCTTTTTGGATTGGTTCAGAAGCTCTCCCCAGCTAGGCAGCGGCGCCGGCACACCAAATCCCAGATAATCCAGAACAGCCAAGCTGGAAACAGCGGCTGATATAAGGAACGGCGTGAGAGTGATCCAAGGGGTGAGCCCGTTGGGAAGGCAGTGGACCATAAGGATCCGCCACACGGAGGCGCCCTGAGCCCTGGCAGCCTCTACAAACTCGAGCTTGCGCAGACGGAACATCTCGGCTCGCATGTACTGGCCCACACCCATCCACGTCAAAAAGGCTGTAATAGCAATCAGGGCTATGAGCCCCGGATAGATAATCGAGAAGATTGTAAGCAAGATCAGAAGATAGGGCAGCGACTCAAACACTTCGACCACGCGCTGACCGATCAAATCAATCCAACCACCAAAATAGCCCATTATAGAGCCGAAAACCATTCCCAGCAGCGTGACACAAATCCACACACCAAAACCGAACAAGAAGCTGTAGCGAAATCCATAAATCAGCCGTGTGAGAAGATCTCTTCCCACTTCATCGGTACCGAGAATGTTCTGAGCAGAGGGGCCGGATGGAAACCGCGCCAGCTCCGTGTTGCGCTCATAGGGGTCCCATTTTACCGGTGGCCAAATGGCCCAGCCCTTTCCCTCAAGATCCAGAGCGCGGTAATCCATCAGCAACTGATCTTCGATCCCCAGCTCGGTAGGGTGAATGCTCTGAACCACAGGCATATAAACGGAGCCCTCGTAAACGAGCAGGATCGGCTTACTGTTGGCCCAAAATTCAGCTGTCACAGCAACGAAGATCAAAAAAACGAGCGCCCAAAGAGAGAAGAAAGACACCTTTCTCTTTTTAAAGCGCTTCCAACGTTTCTGGGCCAGTTCTGAACGGAACAAATATTTGGTCATCATGTCAGATCAATCCTCGGATCTACGGCCATGTAGAGAAGATCCACCGCCAGACGGCCGGCCAAATACAAAACTGCCTGAATGAATATCATCGCCATGATCACGGGATAATCACGCGCCAGCAGCGACTGATAGCTCAATAGACCCATGCCGTTAATGTTGAAGATCTGCTCCACGATAATGGAGCCGGCAAAAAACACGGTGAGTATGCCCGTCATACCGGTCACCAGAGGGATCAGAGCGTTGCGGAAGGCGTGCTTAAGAATCACCTTCTTCTCATCCAGGCCCTTGGCGCGCGCCGTTCTTACAAAGTCCATGTTGATCACATCCAGCATGGAGTTTTTCATCAGCAAGGTGAGAAAAGTAAAGGATCCCACCATGTAGCAAAGAAGCGGCAAAATGAAGTGGCGAATCCTGTCCACCACCTGCTCCCAAAAGCTTAGATACGCGTAATGGTCAGAGACCACTCCTCCCAAGGGAAACCAACTGCCATCCCTTCCGGCAACGAACACGATCAAAATGATTCCGAGAATCAAAGAGGGAATAGAGTACAGCACAAACAGGACCGTGCTGCTGGCGAGGTCGAATTTGGATCCGTGCTTCACCGCCTTAAGCACGCCCAGCAGAACGCTAATCAGGTAAGTTAGGATCAAAGAGGTGAGGCCAAATTGTAGAGAAATCGGCACCCTCGAAACGATCAAATCCCACACGGGCATCTCATAGCTGTAGCTACGGCCAAAATCCAAGGTAACAATGCTCTTAAGCCAAAGACCGTAGCGGTGGAGTAAGGGCTTATCAAAGCCGTAATACTCTCGCATCATCTCAAGGATCTTTTCGTTCACCCCGCTCTCGCCGCCGCTGATGCCGCTTCCGGCCATCTCGCCGCCGCCCAAACCGCCGCCAAAGCGCATGGCCTGAAGCTGCTGCTCGATCGGCCCCCCTGGCGCCATGTTAATGATAACAAAGCAAACCAAGGTGATGCCCAGGAGAGTGGGTATGGCTAGAAGCAATCTGCGGATGATGTAGCTGCCGAGATTCACTTTAAGACCGTTACTCCGCTACCAGCTCGGGAACATCGAGCTTCCATCGGTCTAACCCGATGTCATACACGTAGGTGTCTTTCTCTCTCAGAACTCGAGGCGTTGTTGCGTAGTACATATACCTGGCGTTGAACATAAACGCGTAGGGAACGTCTTCGGCCACAAGGCGATAGACTTCGCGAAGCATCTGCTGACGCTTCTGATCGTCGCTTTCTAAACGGGCCTGATCGATCAACTTGTCGACCTTGGGGTTATTGTAACTGATAAAGTTGGAGCCATTACCTTCCATGCTCGCAGAGTGCCAGATCTGTTTAGGATCAGGGAAGATGCTTGCCGACCAAGCCAAGGCAGCGGCATCAAAGTCTCTGGTGTCGAGCTTTTCGATAAAAGAGTTCCATTCCATAAGCTGCAATTTGGCCTGAATGCCGGCAGCCCTCAGGTCGTTCTGGTAAAGCACAAAGTACTTTTCTGAATCTTTGCTCGGATACATCAGCGTGAACTCAAATTTGTGCGTTCTGCCGTCGATGACCTTCTCTAAGGTGCCGTCTTTGTCTTCATCTTTCCAGCCGTCTTCAGCCAGAAGTTGTTTGGCCTTCTCAACGTCAAAAAGCACAGGCTTCACGTTCGGGTCCGCCGACGGGTTGGCCGAATACCACGGGCCAGTGGCCAAAAGGTTCTGACCGAAGGCGTACTTCTCGTTGATTTCTTCACGGTTGAATAGATGATAAAGCGCCAGCCGGGCTTTTTTGCTCTGGAAGATCGGGTTCTTTTGGTTCCAGCCTATAAAGCTGGTGCCTTTGGGGACCTTGTTTTCGGCCTGAACCTTTACGATACGCTCCTCCCACTGAGGTCCACTCGTGGTTTCGATGAACTGCTCGGCCGACAAGGCCATGTAATCCAGATCCCCGCGCCGAAGCATTTGCAGGCCAACAGTGTCCTCTTTGGGAAACTTAAAGAAGATCTCTTCATAGTTATAGATGTCATCAAAGTACTCTAGGTCTTTGCCGTGCCAATCGTGGTTTTTCTCTAGCACGATCATCTGGCCACGGTCGTAGCGCTTCACCTTGTAGGGCCCGGAACCAATAATAGTGTTGTTAAGCTCCCTGCCTTTTGCGACGTCTCCATAAACGTGCTTTGGCACGATGGACAGTGAGGAGATGATCTCTAGGTTTTTGAAGTACTTATCCCTGGTGTGAAAAACGATGGTGTGGGGATCCTTAATTTCGATCTTTTCAATGGACTCAAGATAGGGCCTCATTCGGAAGGCGCCGTATTCGTCGATGAAAAAAGCGTCAAAGCTGAACTTGACGTCTTCTGCCGTGAGCGGCTCACCGTCATGAAACTTAACGCCCTGGCGGATTTTGAAAGTGAACGTCTGCCCGTTTTTGCCGACCTCATAGCTTTCAGCCAGCATGGGGACCCATTCCATAGTGTCCGGGTCCCTGATCATGAGCCGGTCTACAATATAAAGCTCCACGGTCGTGGCCACTAGATCCGATGAAGTGATGGGGTTGAGCCTGGTTGGCTCCGTGCGCAGGTTGTACTGAAACACGTTTTTATTATGAAGGCCGGAGGTGCGCTGGCCCGTGCAAGAGGTGACGAGGGCTGCTAGCCCCAAAGTCAGCAAAAGCTTCCAAGATTTCAACACAATGCCCCCCTGGTCATGTGGCTAAAAGCCCACAATGTTATGGAAAGCGCACCTTAAATCAAGCATGGATGGGGGGCTACAACTCTCGACATGTGCGCCGCAGCAAAGGCCTGGATTCTCAAGCCTCCCAACTTATCCTACACTGCCTTTCATGAAAAACCCCTTTCACCTGCTGCGCAGGCTCTATCACTGGGTTCTTAAGTGGTCCGCACACCGCCACAACACCAAGGCACTTGCTGCGCTGAGCTTTATGGAATCCTCTTTTTTTCCCATCCCGCCCGACGCTCTGCTGATTACGATGGGAGCCAGTCAACCTCGGCGCGCCCTCCGGTTTGCTCTGATTACAACGATCTTTTCCGTGCTGGGCGGAGTTGCAGGTTACGGAATTGGTTACTTCTTATGGGAGCTTACGGGAGAGTTCTTCCTGACCTATGTATTTAGCCAGTCACTTTTTGACAAGGTGGCCGCGCAGTTCACTGAGTACACGTTTTTGAGCATGTTTGTCGCGGCTGTCACACCCATCCCCTACAAGGTCTTCACCGTGGCGGGAGGGGTGGCCGGAGTGCCTCTAATGCCCTTTATCTTAGCCTCCATTGTTGGGCGTGGCGCTAGGTTCTTTTTGGTGGGATGGCTGATCTATAAATACGGCGCCACTATTGTTGTGTTTATTGAAAAGTATTTTGAAAAACTCGTCGTGGCCTTTACAGTGCTTCTTATTCTTGGCTTTATGGCTATCAGCTGGCTTTTTTAACTGAAGGTGTTTCATGAAAATTGATCCGGGCGGTACCGGCATGAAGGGCCAAATCTTTGGCCTTCCCTTTACGGAACAAAATTCCGAATTGATTCTTCTTCCCGTGCCCTGGGAAGCTACGACCTCCTATGGCGGCGGCGCCTCTGGGGGACCTGAGGCGATTCTCGAAGCGAGCAGCCAAGTGGATCTTTTAGACTACGATTTTGGGACCTTTTATGAGCGCGGGCTCACCTACTACCAAGGCTCCGAGCTTAAGCAAATGGCCGGCATCAACGACAAGGCCAAGCTGATCGCACAAAGTGTGATCGAAGGGCTTGAAGAAGGCCGGGCCGAGGAGGAGTTCGCGGAACAAGTGGGTCTGGTGAACACCCATTCGGCTACCGTTCACAACTGGGTCTACGAAAAAGCCAAAGCTTTTCGCTCTGCCGGCAAAATGGTGGGTGTCATCGGGGGCGATCATTCCTCACCGCTTGGACTTATCAAATGTTTGTCGGAGGAGTTTAAAGGCGACTTTGGAATATTGCACATCGACGCTCATGCAGATCTTCGCCAGGCTTACCAAGGGTTCACCCACTCCCACGCCTCGATCATGTACAACGTGCTTCAACTGAGGCATCCACCTAAGGAGTTGGTGCAGGTGGGGGTTCGGGACTACAGCCAGGACGAAGTCGACGTTATGAAAGAGTATGGCACCATTTGCCACTTTGATAGAGCGATCAAAAAACGGCTCTTCCAAGGTGAAACTTGGAACCAAATATGCCAGGAGATTGTAGCTCAGCTCCCCGCCAGGGTTTACGTCTCATTTGACATCGATGGCCTCTCACCTGACCTGTGTCCTGGAACAGGCACTCCGGTTCCAGGCGGGCTTAGCTTTGACCAAGCTGTCGAGCTTCTGGCAGAAGTGCGCGCGCAGGGAAAATCGGTGGTGGGAATGGATCTTTGTGAGGTGGCCCCCCATCCCTCAGGCTCGGATTGGGATGCCAACGTGGGCGCCAGGGTTCTTTACAAGCTTTGTGGCCTGATGCTTAGTGAGCCTCGGGCATGAGACGCTGGTGGTCTGAGGGCGTACGATTTCAGTGTCAGGGTTCAGGAAACTGCTGCGTCTCCCGCGGCGAATATGGTTTTGTGTTCCTTACGAAAACTGACCGCATTCGCATGGCGCAGCACTTTAATCTCCCGCTAGCTGCGTTTACAAAAAAGTTCTGCACCAAAGTGGATGGCAACTGGGCGCTTAAAGAAATTCCAGGGGAGCCGAACTGTGTTTTCCTGGAAGATAAGAAGTGCAGCATTTATGAGGCGCGACCGACCCAGTGCCGTACCTGGCCCTTTTGGCCTGAGGTGATGAAAGCTCGCGTTTGGAACCGAGAGGTGGCCAGCTTTTGCCCTGGCGTGGGCCAAGGTCCTCTGATTCAAGCCGAGGAAATCAAAGCTCGGCTTGCCATGCAAAAACAAAGTGAAACGGAACTAGAGTCGGAAAGAAACTGATATCAGCGAGCGTAGCGCTTGTTGAGACTTTCTCTGATCTCAGCACCTTCGATGCTCAATCGAGTCCAAGGAATCGCGCGCAGACGCTCAGCCTCGATAGGCTCTTCAGTCTCCTCGCACACTCCATAGGATCCATTTTCGATACGGCTTAAGGCGTACTCGATCTCAAGAAGCTGAAGGCGCATCCTTTCGTGCATCTGAAGAGTTTCGGCTTCAGCTAGAACGCGAACGGTTTGGTCCGCCTCGTCGCCGCCCTTTTCCTCGATGAACAAGTCTTTGCGAGCTTCTTTTACCCTGTTGAGAATGTCTTCTTTGGTGGCTAGGAGCTTATCGCGACACTCTTGTATCAGCTCCCGAGAAATTCCAGACATATAACCCCCTCCGTGAGTGTTCTTTAAGGCCTCGTCTGATCCCTAGACAGGGCCGATTTGGAACTGCTCTATTTAGACAAAGGTCAAATATGTTGGCAAGGGAAAACTTACAGCACCTTACAGGCCCTAACGC
>CAYRIE010000030.1:0-12687 GCA_964424215.1 uncultured Pseudobdellovibrionaceae bacterium | reverse complement strand
GGGCTGGCCAGTGGCAAAGAGCGTCAGTTTTATTGGGTGGGAAAAAATCGCAGGAAAAGTCAGATTGAGACCCGCAAATTGAAAGTGCGCGGCGCCCCGGCGGAGACGGTGCGGGTGATCTGGACCCACCTGGGCCCCGTGGTGGAGATGGACGTCGGTGGTCAGGTTCAGTTTCTAGCGGCCCATTGGCTCGGGCATCAGGCCACGCGCGAGGTGACCTCGTTTCTCCGGATGAACCGGGCCAGCACCGTTGAGGAGTGTTTTGAAATTTTAGAGGAAACCTATGTAACCCCCCAGCAGAACTTTCTCTGCCTTGATCCCTCCGACATGGGTCTAATGGTCGCAGGCAAAGTGCCGCTCAGAGCTCCAGGTGAGGGGCGGGTGGTGCTACCGGCAGGTGAGAAACCCAGCTGGACCGAATTTGTCCCCGCAGAGCACACCCCGCGCCTTAAAAACCCAGACTCTGGCGTGCTTTTTTCAGCCAATCAGCAGATTTACGATCAAGACTTCCCCTATTACTTTCAGTGGCTTTACCGGCCCTCCTTTAGAGCCGCCCGCATTCAGGAGCTACTCCGGTCCAAGGACGTTTTCTCCCATGACGATTTTGTTACTTTTCAAAAAGACTCCTACCTCCTGCCAGCGCAGCAGAGCCTTCCGCGCCTTCTTGAGGTGCTCGCGCGCGAGGGTCTCAGTCAGTTAAGTGAGGCTGAAAAAGCTCAGGCCTCTACTTTGCGAAGCTGGGATCACCGTGCCTTGGCAGGAGCTACGGAGCCTACGTTCTTTAAGCTGTGGTGGGATGAAATTGAAAGCCTTTTGTGGGGCTCTGTCTGGCCTGATCCCAAGCTTTATCAGTGGCCAAGCTTTCAAGTGACGCTCGAACTTTTGCAAAAGGATCAGCTGCGGCTGGGAGCTGAGGGCGAAGGTGCCCAGGTTCAAGCCGTTGGCCCCATCGTAACCAGAGCCTTCAAGGAGGCCTTTAAAAAGTTTCAAGACAGCCCTGTTAAGTGGGGCGATTACAATCAGGCAAGGCTTCCCCACCTTCTCAGGCTCCCCAGCTGGGAGCGCACAGTTGTTGAGTCGGGTGCATCTGAATCCGTCCACGCTCAGCGCGGCCATCACGGCGCCTCTCTTCGCATGGTGGTCATGATGAGTCAGCCGCCCAGGATCTGGGGCCACCACCCAGGTGGGCCCTCAGGGGATCCGCTCAGCCCCGATTACGATTCATGGATGAATGAGTGGAGCTCAGGTGGGCTCATGGAGTGGCGTTTTCCCGAGCAGCCACTAACCAAGCAGCAGGTAAAGTTTCACCGGCACTTTAAGGGGAGAAAAAAATGATCCTTCGTTTTTTAGCTCTTACAGCCTGGGTGGTGGTGCTGATGTGGTTTGCACCTTGGTGGACTCTTGCCATCTTAGGTCTACTTTTGGGGCTAGGGGGCTCTAGCTATCGTCCCTGGCTAAGGGGTCTGATTCACGGTCTGCTCACTTTCGTAGCGCTTTTTGTACTCACCTGGATTTCAGATGCCCACAGCGGCCAGACAGCTGGGGACTTTCTGGCCACACAGATGGCACAGCCCAGGTGGGTGCTCTACGCTCTTTCAGCCCTCATACTTTCCACTTTAGTGAGTTTGGGATACTGGACAGGAGTTGCGCTTAAGCGGCTGGCCAGCCCCGTTTAGAGCTCAGCTAGAGGCTGGGGGGCAGCAGGGATCACTGAGAGTGGATCCACGGGCCGGCGGCTCTTGCGCACCTCAAAGTGCAGGTGAACGCCGGTGGCGCGCCCTGAATCGCCCATGGTCCCGAGCGCCTGACCTGAGGCCAGGTGCTGCCCTTCGCCCACAAGTATCTTTTCTAAGTGGGAATAAAAGCTCGCCCACTCATCGCCATGCTCAACGATGACGAGCCGGCCGTAACCAGAAAAACCGCTGCCTGCGTAGATCACTCGCCCAGAAGCTGCGGCGTAGATGGGAGTGCCCCTGGCACCTGTTAAATCAAGACCGTAGTGGGGGCGGCCTCTCGTTTGAAAGCCGCGGCTCATGCGGATCTCACTGACTGGCCACTGGAAAAGGGGCTCTGAGCCTTGCCAGCTGAGGTTACTGGGCGGAGTGTTCAGCTGCGGGGGCCCGCGAAAGCTGCCTGGGCCTTGAAAGCTTGAGCAGCTTAAAATCATCAGACTGAGAGCGAGCAAAGACCCAAGCTTAAACAGTTGAAACATACTCTTAAGTTTATCCTGAGCCCGCCCCAGATCCCAATCACGCGGGGGACATTAAGACCTATAGAGAGGAAATTTCTGACAGAGTTCACGCACTTCGGCGCGCACTTGTGAGAGCCGATCCTCTGAGGGGTCTGAAAGCACCTGATCGATCCAGGCTGCCACTTGGGTCATCTCAGCTGTGCCAAAGCCCCTTGTGGTCAAAGCAGGGGAGCCGAGACGAATACCGCTGGTGACAAACGGGCTGCGCTTTTCATTGGGGACGGTGTTTTTGTTCACGGTGATGCCCGCAAGATCCAAAAACTCCTCAGCCTGTTTCCCTGTGAGCTCGGAGCCAGACAGGTCCAAAAGGATCAGGTGATTGTCCGTACCGCTGGTGACAAGGGAGTGACCGCGAGCCATCAGCTCAGCTGCCAGTGTTTGTGCGTTCTTTACGACGTTCTGGCAGTAAGTCTTAAAGGAGGGCTGCAGGGCCTCTCCAAAAGAGACAGCCTTGGCGGCGATCACATGCTCGAGCGGACCGCCCTGGATTCCCGGGAAGATTTTAGAGTTCACCTTTTTGGCATACTCTTCTTTGCAAAGAATCATTCCGCCCCTGGGGCCGCGCAGAGTTTTATGAGTTGTGGTGGTGACAAAGTCCGCATAGGGGACGGGGTTTGCGAGCACGCCGCCTGCTACAAGACCGGCAAAGTGGGCCATGTCCACCATGAGCACTGCACCCACCTCTTTTGCAATGGACTTAAAGGCTTCGTAGTCGAGCTCTCTAGGATAGGCGCTATAGCCGGCAATTAGCATCTTGGGGCGGATCTTTTGAGCGGCCTCGCGCACAAGATCGTAGTCGATCCTGTGGGTTTCCGGATGCAGGCTGTAGCCGTGAGCTTCAAACAAAAATCCGCTGAAGTTTACCGGGGAGCCGTGGGTGAGGTGACCACCGTGGGAAAGATCCATTCCCAGGACCTTATCGCCAGGGTTCAGGCAGGCCAAGTATACGGCCATATTGGCCTGGGAGCCGGAGTGGGGCTGAACGTTCACATGCTCAGCACCGAAGAGCTCTTTGGCGCGATCCATGGCCAAAGTTTCGGACATGTCCACAAACTCACAGCCGCCGTAGTAGCGCTTACCGGGATAGCCTTCAGCATACTTGTTGGTAAGAACGGAACCTTGAGCCTCCATCACGGCTTTAGAGACATAGTTCTCTGAGGCGATCATCTCTAGACCGAACTCTTGGCGGTCTTGCTCTTTTTGAATGATGTCGTAAATTTCAGGATCGGTTTGCTTTAAAGACATTTTAGATTTTCCTTCAAAGGGCGGAGGTTATTTCGTTAGCTGCCCGGAGAGCTTCTGAACGCGGTTTTCGTGCCGGCCGCCTTCAAACTCCGTTGTGCTGAAAGCTTCCCAAATCTTTTGAGCTTCATCAAGCTTCTGAAACCGGGAGCCCAGGCAGAGGACGTTAGCGTTGTTATGTTGGCGGGCTAGGGAGGCCATTTCGGCAGAAAAGCACAGGGCTGCACGAATGTGGGGGTATCTGTTAGCTCTTATGGCCATACCTTGCCCCGAGCCGCAAATCAAAATGCCCCTGGCCAGAGAGGGATCTTCGGCCATCTTCTGGCAGAGCCTGTCAGCAAAGTCAGGGTAGTCCGTACGCTCTTCAGAGTGCGTGCCAAGATCGAGCACGCTCCAGCCTTGAGATTCCAGCCAAACCTTCAGAGATTCTTTAAGTGAATATCCCGCATGATCCGCAGCAATAACGACCCGACGAGATGACATAAAGGCCTCCTTAAAGCTTCGAGAAGATCAGGCTGGCGTTGGTGCCTCCAAAACCGAAGGAGTTGCTCAGCACGTGATCCAGCTTCCCGTTGCGAGCGGTGTGAGGAATGTAATCTAAGTCGCAGTCCTCACTGGGATTGTCCAAGTTAATGGTCGGTGGTGCAATGTTGTCCTTAAGAGCCATAACAGAGATGATACCTTCGATGGCTCCTGCCGCACCCAGCGTGTGGCCCGTCATGGATTTGGTGCTACTCACCCAGACTTTGCTGGCCTGAGAGCCGAAGACCGCTTTAATGGCCTGAGTTTCCACGCCGTCTCCGGCCGGGGTGCTCGTGCCATGAGCGTTGACGTAGCCGATTTGCTCTGGGTTAAGACCTGCATCTTGAAACGCCATTCGCATGGCGATTTGGGCGCCTCTGCCCTCGGGAGCGGGATTGGTCATATGGTGGGCGTCGGAGGAGAGTCCATAGCCGGTCAGCTCGGCATAGATTCTGGCGCCGCGTTTTTCTGCGTGTTCCAAATCTTCAAGAATCAAAACTCCTGAGCCCTCACTGAGAACAAATCCGTCGCGGTCTCTGTCGAAGGGACGAGAGGCCATGGTGGGCTGTTCATTGCGGGTGGAAAGAGCTTTCATAGATGAAAATCCCCCCACTCCTAGCTCAACCACTGCCGCCTCTGCGCCGCCAGCTACCATGACGTCATAGATCCCATCGCGGATGTATCTGGCAGCCTCACCCAAGGCGTGGGCGCCTGAGGCGCACGCCGATACGACAGCGTAGTTACCACCCCTTAGTCCGTACTTGATGCTGATATGGCCTGCGGCCATGTTGGCTATCACTTGGGGAATAAAAAAGGGGCTGATGCGGTCTGGACCGCGCTCGAGCCAGGTCTGCGTCTGTGCCTGGAAGGTGCCCATGCCGCCGATACCCACACCCATGAAAACACCGGTGCGCTCATTCATCTGGGAACCGGCTTCAAAGGTGATCCCCGCATCCTCAATAGCCATGTGAGTGGCTGCTAAGGTCAGCTGAGAGTAGCGATCCAGCTTGCGGGCTTCTTTTTTAGGAATGTAAGTTTCCGGGTCAAAGCCTCTGACTTCGCCCGCGATTTTCACCGCAAACTTTGAGGTGTCAAAACTTTCAATAAGACCGATCCCAGACTGGCCTTCCACCAGAGATTTCCAGCTGTCTGCGAGATTGTTGCCCACGGGCGAGAGCATGCCCATGCCCGTCACAACAACACGTCTTTGCTTTTTAGAAGGTCGCTCAAATTTACTCATCAGTTACCCCGAAAGCCGTGAATTAGACTTTGCCCTTTGCTTGTAGGTAGCTGGCAACGTCTTGAACAGTTTTAAGCTTTTCAGCATCTTCATCAGGAATCTCGATTCCGAACTCCTCTTCCATGGCCATCACAAGCTCAACGATGTCCAAGCTGTCTGCACCGAGGTCGTCAATGAAAGATGCCTCCGCCTTAACGCGCTCAGGATCCACACCGAGTTGCTCGACAATCACTTCTTTTACCTTTGCGGGAATTGCTGACATATTCTCCTCCGAATAATGGTTACATGTACAGACCACCGTTGACGCTTATGGTCTGCCCGGTGATATATCGTGTTTGTTCAGAAAGCAAATATCCTACTGCGGCGGCAACGTCATCAACTTCTCCCAACAATCGAAGGGGAACGTTGCTTAAAATAGACTCTTTTTGTGCGTCTGTGAGGCCGCCGGTCATTTCAGTTGCAATATAGCCTGGCGCAATGCAGTTGACGCGAATCCCTCGGGAGGCGACCTCCTGGGCCACGGACTTGGAAAAGGCTTCGATGCCAGCTTTGGAGGCGGCATAATTGCTCTGGCCGGCATTGCCCATTTGTCCGATCACGCTGGTGACACTGACGATGGAGCCGCGCTTTTGCTTGAGCATGATCTTAACGGCAGCTTTGGTGCAAAGAAAGGTGCCCATAAGGTTCGTGTTGACTACGTCCTGAAAGTCCTCAGGCTTCATGCGAAGGAGCAGCTGATCTCGGGTGATTCCTGCGTTATTGACCAAGCCATCAAGTCCGCCCCAATCAGAGGTGATCTTGCCGAAAGCTTCATCAACGGAGCTAGCCTCTTGAACTTTCAGCGGGAAGATCAGATGGCCCTCGCCCGGCAGGGATTTAAAAGTTTCCTGAGCTGCTTCTGCTGAAGAGGAGTAAGTAATAGCGACCCTGGCACCGCGGTCTGCCAAATACCGAGCCACCCCTTGGCCGATGCCGCGACTGCTGCCAGTGACTAAGACTTTCATTCCCTTAAGTTCTGTCACTTGGATCTCCTTTAGTTGGCGTTCTGTAGGTTGGCAACGGTGGTTTTAAAATCTTCAGCATCGGTAGTGCTGAGAAACTCAGCGGGGGAGCCTTCAAGAATTTTTTTGCCCAGGCCCGTGAGCACTTTGCCGGAGCCTAGCTCCACAAAGGTGGTTACACCATCTTGGTAAAGACGCCGCACCGATTCAGTCCATCGCACCGATCCCGTCATCTGCTGAATCAAATGAAGCTTGTGCCATTCAGGGTTGTCCACCGGCGTGGCCACGACGTTTTGTACTACGGGAAACTTCGGTGCAGAAAAAGAGCACTCCTCCAAAACGTCGCGCATTTCATCTTGCGCCGGCTGCATCAGGGAGCAGTGAAATGGTGCTGAAACTTTAAGAGGGATGATCCTCAGTTTGGTCGGAGCGTTTGGGATGGGGGCTTCCTTAGCCGATAGCCTAAGGTCCTCCAGAACCTCAAGGTGACCGCTCACCACCACCTGCCCTGGGGCATTGAAGTTGGCAGGCTCTAGCACCACCCTACCCTCGTGGCGGGTGAGAGCCCATTTGCAGAGCTCAGTTACGTACTCATCGGTTGCGCCGAGCACGGCACACATTCCGCCCACCCCTTCTGGAACAGCTCTTTGCATAGCTTGTCCTCGGGCGCGAACGGCACGGGCCGCCTCAGATAGCTTCATAGCGCCTGCGGCCACAAGAGCAGGGTACTCGCCCACGGAGTGGCCGGCGGCAAAGGCTGGCTTTAGGTCTACTTCTTGAGACAGACACGCCCAGGTGGCTAAAGAGTTGGTTAACAGTGCAGGCTGAGTGTTCTCAGTCAGAGTTAGGACATCTTCGGGACCTTCAAGACAGAGCTTTTTTAGGTCGAAGCTAAGGGCATCTGAAGCCTCTTCGAACACTTGCCGGGCTTTGGGAAAGTTCTCTAAAAGGAATTTCCCCATTCCGATTTGCTGACTGCCTTGACCTGGAAAAACGAATGCTACGCCCATGTGCTAGTACCTGAAAACAAGGCTGCCACTGGTAAGGCCCGCCCCGAAAGCTGTGAGAAGGACGGTGTCGCCGCGCTGGATACGACCATCGCGTACCGCCACATCCAGGGCCATGGGGACGCTAGCAGCTGATGTGTTGCCATTGTACTGAAGGTTGCAGATCACTTTTTCACTTGGAACTTCCAAGTGCTTGGCTACAGCATCAATGATGCGTTGATTGGCTTGGTGGGGGATCACCCACTGAATGTCTGTTTTTGTGAGATTATTTGCGCGCAGAGCTTCTTCGCAGCTAGAGGCCATGGTTCGAACCGCGTGCTTAAAAATTTCTCTGCCGCGCATGCGGACGTACTGAAGTCTGCCATCAAGAACTTCCTGGGAAAAGGGCATGGCAGATCCACCGCCCGGCTGGGTGAAAAGCTCACCTAAGCTGCCATCGGCCTGCATGTGGCAGCTTAGCACCTGGCTCTTTTCCCCAGGCTCTGCAGCTCCGAGCACGACGGCGCCGGCGCCGTCACCAAAAAGGATGCAGGTTTCCCGGTCTGTAAAGTCAACGATTCTGCTGAGAACCTCAGCTCCCACAACAAGGACCTTATTGTACTGACCTGTCTGGATGAACTGGTGGGCCACGCTCAGCCCATAAAGAAATCCCGTGCAAGCTGCCGACAGATCAAAGGCCATCACCTTCCGGCAGCCTAGTTTGGTTTGAAGCACGCAGGCCGCGCTCGGCATGACCTGGTCGGGGGTGACCGTGGCAAACAGGATTAGGTCGATCTCTTCAGGCGTGGTCTGAGCTGCCTCAAGGGCTTTTTTGGCGGCGATCAGGGCCAGATCCGTTGTAACCTGGTCGGAGGCTGCGATCTTGCGTTCGCGGATACCTGTTCGATCCACGATCCACTCGTCGTTGGTCTCCACCATCTTTTCAAGATCTTTGTTAGTGAGAATTCGCTCAGGGGTGTAGCTGCCCGTACCAAGTATTTTTGACGCTCGAAGCTTTAACTCAGACACACTTAAAACCCCTGAAAATTGTAAGGGCCACAAATTTATAAGAGTTTGGGTCAAAATCAACTCTTAAATCAGGGTGCCGTTTTTCAGGCGCATTGCGGGGTCAAAGTGCCGCTTTGGGGACCCTCAGAGGCCCTCTGAACCCCATCTCTCAGTAAAGGGGGCAGCGCTGTTTCACTCTGAGACGGCCCTGTGGCAAAGGGCTTGCAACCTTTCTTAGGTAGAAGGAGACGATTATGAGAGCCATCACCCTTATCGCACTGCTAGTTTTAGGTTGGCCCCAAGCGCGGGCTGAAAAGGCTCCTAGTGCCATTGATAGGGCGCTTCTGGACACCATTTTAGAAAATCAGCTTCAAGAAGAAAGCTTTCAAAAAGTAACTGGACATGAGCCCCTTGAGCACCGAGGTGAAGAGCCCACTCTGCTGCGAATCACAACGGGAGCAGGAATTGACTTTTTGCCCCATGGCGAGCTTGAAGCTCCGCTTGATGACATCGATGTCCCTCAGCTGGCGTTCTAGCGCCCGCCGAACAAATTAAAATGACCCCCCAAAAGGGCTCCCTGATACCCCCCCTAAATTCTCGGAGCCCTTTTTCTTTTTTATTTTAGAGAATCAGGCGCTTTAATTCGCGCTGCGAATAGATGTAGTCAGCGTAGATCATGGTGTTGGTAATGTTGCGGTGACCCAGGGCCACCTGAACCAGCCTCAGATCCTTCGTCTTTTGATAAAGCCGGATGGCAAAGGTGTGCCTGAGAGAGTGAAACTTCTTGGGAACGGGGCGGTACCACTGCCAGATCTGGCGAAGACGCGGATAGGTGATCTGAAAAATTCGGTGGTGGTCCTTATAATCCTCCACATGCTCCAAAAGGCTCGCAAACACCTTTTTTGGTAGAGGAATTTCTCGGTCGTCAGAGTTCTTAAGGCCGCGGATAAAGACGCTCTCGTCGTAGGCATTCAGGTCGGATCTAACGAGATTGAGGATCTCCTGGGCGCGCGCGCCGGTGTAAAGACCGAGCTGAATCAGAAGAACATCGCGGGGGTGGCTCCTTTGAGAGCGGGCCATGAGCTTTTCTAGCTGCCACACCTCAGGATCCAGTAAGTACTTGTTTTTATTGAGCGCATATCTCGCCGTGGCCATCGCCCCATCGTCCGCCCCTCAAGCTCCCACTGTCAACATCTCCCCCTGGGGGACGGAGCTTGCCCGGTGACGCTTGGAGATTCGCGTTGCCTGCTGGGGGGGACGGAGCTTTCCCACTGGAACACTGAAGATCCGCAGAGACACAAAAATATTAATCACTGCGTCATAATAAAGTCTGAAAAAGCAAGGGCTAGGGTAGGGCTCGCGTGATCTAAAGCCCTAGGGGTCAAAAACAGGCCAATGCCAAAAATGCCCCCTTTGCTATTTAAAATGCCCTGATATATCAATAATTTAGCCCTACAGTTTATAACTATAAGCATGAGGCACAGGGTGTCACGGGCCTTCGGCAATGGGAGCCCTGCGGGCCAACCTCAAAAATACTTATAAAATCAATAGTTTACTGTCTTACGCGGAGCAGAACTTTGCGTCAGATTTCATAGATCATCACTAATAATTGCATAAATCAATATCTGTGGTGATTATATCTACAGTGATTCTCAGGTTTTACGGAAAGGGCGTTTTCTATGGATTTGCACTCGCGAGATCAAACTTCCGCTCAAACTAAGGCTCCGTCCCCCCAAACCGTCTCCTCAGGGGCCCAGGAGAGGTACCGTCTAGAGACCTCATTTTTGGCGGAAAAACTGGGTTCTTTAAGCCAGATTCGACGGGAGTTAGGTCTTTCGCAGCGAAAGATCAGTGAGCTGTTTTTGGTGGATCCGGCCTCGTGGAATCGGTGGGAAAGAAAGGGGCGCGCGCCCGGCTATATATATAAGTCGATCCAGTGGTTTTTAGCGCTTCGTCAGCGAAACCCCGAAATGGCTTCTTTGGCCTGGCTTAAAACCCATTCCCAGGAGTCTTATCACCACTCTTATGAAAGAGAGCTTGAAGAGCTCAAACGCGAGGTCAGTGAACTTAAGGCTCAGCGATTTCAGCAGAGCGCTCCGCCGCAAAACATGCAGGAGCTCAAGCCGAGCCGCTGGCCTCTGGCGTTTATTGCCCTTGGCGTCGCACTGGGGTTTGGGCTCGCACGGCTGTTTTAAGCACTCTTAAGCCGGTAGAGAAACCAAAGAAGATTTTTCCTTGCTCAACGGGCTGCGAGTTCTTATTCTCCGCGCAATATTTCGACAGGGAGGAATGGGATGAACTTTGAGCTGATTTCACAGCATGGAGGCCATGAGCAGGTTGTTCTGTGCCATGATCAAGCATCGGGTCTAAAGGCCATTATCGCTATTCACAATACGACTTTGGGACCAGCCCTGGGTGGGACCCGAATGTGGAACTACAAAAACGAAGAAGAAGCTCTTGTGGATGTTCTTCGCCTCTCCAAGGGCATGACCTACAAAGCTGCCGCAGCCGGACTGAATCTGGGTGGCGGTAAGGCTGTGATCATTGGCGATCCTAAAAAAGACAAATCTGAAGCCCTCTTTAGAGCCTTTGGCCGCTTCATCAGCTCTTTGAACGGCAAATACATCACTGCAGAGGACGTTGGCACCACAGTGCGTGACATGGAATACATCTATATGGAGACGCCTTTTGTGACGGGCATTCCCCAAGCTCTGGGCGGATCAGGTGATCCCTCGCCGTTTACGGCCCATGGAGTGCTTCAAGGAATCAAAGCCTCGGTGAAAGAGAAGCTAGGCGCTGACTCCCTTAAAGATGTGCGCGTTGCTGTTCAAGGTCTGGGAAATGTTGGCTCTAACCTCGTAGGGCACCTGGTTAAAGAGGGTGCTGTTGTGACGGTTGCCGATATTGATTCAGAGCGAGTCGAAAAGATGGTGGCCAAGCACGGAGTGGCTGCGACAGCTCCTGATCAGATTCTGGAGATTGAAGCTGATGTTCAGGCGCCATGCGCTCTGGGAGCCATTCTTAATGATCAGTCGCTGCAAAAACTAAAATGCAAAGTGGTTTGCGGCGGCGCCAACAATCAGCTGGCAGAACTCAGGCATGCAGACTCTTTAAGGGAGCTTGGCATCCTGTATGCTCCGGATTATCTGGTGAATGCCGGAGGCTTGATGAACGTATTTGTGGAGCTTGAAGGTTACTCAACTGAGAGAGCTTTCGATAAAACCCATGAGGTTTACAACAACCTTATGAGCGTTTTCCAAATCTCCAAGCGCGATAACATCTCAACTCAGGCCGCCGCCGATAGGTTGGCTGAAGAGAGAATTAAGAACATCGGCCGAATTCATGGCATTCACACGGGAAGGTCCACTCGGCAGTTCACAACGCTTAAGGAAGTGCTCAAGCGCTAGACAAGAGCGCTGTGCGAGAAGGGCAGAGAGAGTTTCCCCAAGCTTGACTATCCTAAGAGACTGGAAACAAGATTACTTTTTGAGGAGTATGCATGGCGAGCCGTCGGCAAAGTCAAATTGAAGATAAAGTGCGTCGCAAGTGGCAAGATAACGGCAAGTGGATCGCCGTAGCGGTCGTGCTAGGCCTGATCGCTTTGGGCGCTGTTAACTATTTCGAGGCGCAAAAAAGAAAAGCTGAAATGGAGGCTTTCACGGCGCTGTTTCCAGTTGAAAAAACTTACTTCAAAAGAAAAGGTGCTTTTGATCTTGGCGAAGTTTTGAAAACCCAAGAGGCAGGTGAGCTGGGTATTCCAGAAGAGATGGTTGAGGAAAGTCGCGTCAAGTCTGGTGACCTAGAAGCCGATTATGGCGATGTTCTCACAGATCTGAAATCTTTTCTCAGCATGCACCCTAAATCTCAGGCAGCAGCTCTTGCCGGAATCATGGTGCTCGATATCTTCCAGCAGTACCAAGCTTGGGAGGATGCGCTTCCTATTTTAGAGCAGCTTAAAACACGCGGTGATTCGCTTCTTGATGGACTGCTCGAAGTCAGTGCGGGAACGGTTCAGGCGGAAGCCGGTAATTGCAATTTAGCACTCACCCACTGGGGTCAGGTGCTTGCCAACAAAAGTCTCTCCTATCTTCATGCTGAAACCTCTTTAAGGTCGGGCCTTTGTCAGGAGCAGATGGGCAGGCTAGATGAAGCTGCCGCCAGCTACCGTGCGGCCTCAGATAAGGCAGCCCCCGGCTCAACTGTAGCCTCCTCCGCAAGTCAGTTTTTGCGCGCTCTTGAAATTGCACCGGCGACTGAAGCTGCCAGTGAGGGTCCTCTGTGAAGCCCAGGACAGGTTTTAAAGGTGCCCTGCTGGCCTTGCTTGTGGCTGCATCCATGGGTTGCCAAAGCCTGTCCCAGAAATGGTCCGAAACTCCTCGGAGAAGCTTTGTCGCTCAGCCCACATGGATCCGAACCACGGGCGGGCAAAACCACGTG
>CAYRIE010000029.1:0-12845 GCA_964424215.1 uncultured Pseudobdellovibrionaceae bacterium | reverse complement strand
AAAAATCCCATAAATACCACCAGAGCTTTAAAGTATTTCATAAACACACCCTTGCTAGCCGGTTCATCTTAGGGGGTCCTGCCGTTTTTATGAACATCTTTTAGCTATGGTGCGAGCGAGAGGACTTGAACCTCCACAGTGTTACCACCACTAGAACCTGAATCTAGCGCGTCTACCAATTCCGCCACGCTCGCGAACGATTTGTAGGTTTTTAGCACGGCTTTAGGTTTTTTCAAACGGCCATTTTTCCATATCGGAGGGGTCGAACGGTCCCATCTGAAGAATCTACAATCCTGACAGAACCCTGACCTGGAAGGAGCGAAGCGCCTCTCAAAGGGCTCTGAACTGGGTCCACATGACGGAACGCTGACGTGATTTTTGGGCTCTCCCGCACAAAACTGTCTCCAAATCTAAAGGAGAGAAAATATGAGAA
This sequence comes from uncultured Pseudobdellovibrionaceae bacterium, assembly GCA_964424215.1. GTDB lineage: Bacteria > Bdellovibrionota > Bdellovibrionia > Bdellovibrionales > JAGQZY01 > CAYRIE01. The sequence continues at coordinate 12,412 of CAYRIE010000029.1, read as the reverse complement.
ATCGCCTGCCCCGATTGGGACTATTTGCTGTCCCAGCAGTAATGATCACCCTAGCTATCTTCAGTGCAGGTGGACAGTCCCCCGCCACCGTGAGCATCGATGGCTCTAGCACGGTGTTTCCTATTACGGAGGCGGTAGCTGAGGATTTTCAGCGGGCCCACAAAGTCCGGGTCACAGTGGGAATCTCAGGCACGGGGGGCGGCTTCCAAAAGTTTTGCAGAGGTGAAACCGATGTGCAAAACGCCTCCAGACCCATCCAGAGAGTTGAGATGGAGGCGTGCAAAAAAAATGGCATTAACTACTTTGAGCTTCCTGTCGCCTACGATGCACTCACGGTGGTTGTTCATCCATCCAACAGCTGGGCTGCGCAAATGACTGTTGAGGAGCTCAAAAAGATTTGGAGCCCCGAGGCTCAAGGGAAGATCACTAAGTGGAGTCAGGTCAGAGAGGGGTGGCCCGAAGAGCCCATCACGCTCTATGGCGCTGGAGCCGATTCGGGCACATTTGATTACTTCACGGAAGCTATCGTGGGTAAGGCAAAGTCCAGTCGGGGTGATTATACGGCTAGTGAAGATGACAACACCCTGGTGCTTGGAGTTTCTTCAGACGTTCATGCGCTCGGCTACATTCCCTTCTCTTATTACGATGCCAATAAATCAAAGCTAAAGGCCGTAGCGATTGACGGTGGGGCCAAGTCACCGACCAAAAAGCCGGTGCTGCCCTCTCCTGAAGCCGTGGTCGATGGCAGCTACCACCCGCTTTCTCGCCCTCTTTTTCTTTACATCAGCGGCCCATCCTATAAGCGCAGTGAGGTGAAGGAGTTTGCAGAATTTTATATGAAAAACGCTGCAAGCCTTGCTAGGGAGGTGAACTTCGTGGGGCTTGAACCCAAGGCCTATTCATTGGCTTTGCAGAGGCTTGCTGGCAGCAGGTTTGGAACGGCCTTTGGCGGCAGTACTGATGTGGGGCTGAGCATTCAGGATATGCTCAGCCGGGCCACTGAGCTTTAAGGTTAGCGAGCAGTGGAAGGTTTATCTAACAAGGCCTTTGGGGCGCTCCCTAAAGAAAGCAGAGCCTGGCAAAAGCGCAAAGAGAAGGTGCTTGAGTCGCTGCTCTTTTTGGCGGCCCTAGCTTCGATCCTCACAACCATGGGAATTGCTATTGTACTCATAAAAGAGGCGCTGCCCTTTTTTTCCAAGGTGTCCGTTGGAGAGTTTCTGACGGGGACGGAGTGGACTCCGCTTTTTTCAAACCCTCAGTACGGTGTGCTTCCGCTTTTAGGTGGCACGCTGGTCACAACTGGTATCGCACTTGTCGTAGCCATTCCCTTAGGAACCCTGGCTGCAATTTTTCTGAGTGAGTACGCTAGCACCCGTGTGCGCGAGGTCGCCAAACCTCTGCTGGAGCTTCTCAGTGCTGTTCCCACCGTTGTGTACGGCTACTTTGCCTTGCTGTTTGTGACTCCGCTCCTGCAAAAACTTTTCCCAGGGCTTCCGGGCTTTAACATGCTCAGCGCCGGCCTTGTTATGGGTATTATGATCATTCCCTACATCAGCTCCCTCAGCGAGGATGCCATGAGAGCTGTGCCGATGGCGCTGCGGGAGGGCTCTTACGCCATGGGAGCCACCCGTCTTCAGACTTCGCTCGGAGTGGTGGTGCCCTCAGCTTTTTCAGGCATCACCGCGGCCTACATTCTTGGAATTTCTCGTGCCGTAGGGGAGACGATGGTGGTAGCCATCGCTGCCGGTATGCAGCCCAACCTCACCTGGAACCCGGCCGAACCAGCGGCCACAATCACGGCCTACATTGTTCAGGTGAGTCTTGGAGACCTACCCCATGGAAGCGTGGGGTATCAGACAATCTTCGCAGCAGGTCTAACTCTCTTAGTGATCACGTTCACTTTCAACATCGGCGGACACTTTGTTAGCCGGCGCTTTAGAGAGAGGTACTAGATGAAGCTCTCTAAAAACTCCTTAAGCGATCTTAAAGTCCGAAAACGCAAGGACCGAGCCTTTCTTCTTTTAGGAGTGATCTCACTTACTCTCGCCTTTGTGACTTTAAGCGCTCTGATAGGGGATTTGGCTGTAGACGGCCTGGGGAGGCTCTCCTGGGAATTTTTGTTCTCCTTTCCCTCAAGGCTTGCTGAGCGGGCGGGGATTTTATCAGCCTGGGTGGGAACCCTTCTTGTGATGCTAGTGACAGCTCTTGCTGCCGTCCCTTTGGGAGTTTCTGCCGGAGTCTACCTTGAGGAGTACGCACCCAAGAACAAATTGACGGATCTTCTAGAGGTGAGCATCACCAACCTTGCAGGAGTTCCCTCCATCATTTTTGGCCTTATGGCAGTGGGTCTGTTTGTGGAAAAGCTCCACATGGGCCGCAGCATACTAACTGCCGGCATGACCCTCGGACTTCTTGTTCTTCCCATAATTATCGTGACCACAAGAGAAGCCATTCGCGCCATCCCTCTTCATATCAGGGAGGCAAGTTACGCTATGGGCGCTACCCAGTGGCAGACGGTGAGTGATCACATCCTGCCCTATTCTATGGGTGGTATTTTAACAGGAATTATCATTGCTCTGAGCCGGGCCATCGGTGAGACAGCTCCTCTGATCACGATCGGCGCTCTTACCTTCATAGCTTTTTTACCGGCAGCCCCAGTGACTGCAGTGCCGCCTTTCATTTCGTTTCAATGGCTGATGGATCCGTTTACGGTTCTTCCCATCCAAATGTTTAACTGGGTGTCCAGACCTCAGCCAGAGTTTCACCAGAATGCTGCAGCCGCAGGGGTGGTGCTGCTGATATTAACCCTGGGTTTCAACGCGGTGGCCATCTATATTCGTCAGCGCTACAGAAGGAAAATCAAATGGTAGAGAGCCCTCCAAAAGCGTTGGTTAAAAACTTCAGCTTCTTTTACGGCTCTTTTCAGGCCGTTAAGGACGTTAGCTTTTCGCTGCCTGACAAAAAGGTCATGGCACTGATTGGCCCCTCTGGATGTGGAAAGACCACCCTGCTCAGAAGCTTCAACAGGATGCATGATCTGTATCCAGGAAATCGGTATGAAGGTGAGATCTTGCTTTATCCTGAGGGGGCCAACATCCTTCTTAAAGAGGTCGACCCGATTCAGGTGCGCATGCGGGTCTCTATGGTGTTCCAAAAGCCCAACCCCTTTCCGAAGTCCATCTTTGAAAATGTTGTCTATGGGCTAAAGGTGCGCGGAGTCAGGGACAAGGCCCTCTTGGAAGGTCAGGTGGAAAAATCTTTAAAAAGAGCCGCCCTCTGGGATGAGGTTAAAGATAGGCTCCACAAACCGGCCTTTAATCTCTCTGGGGGACAGCAGCAAAGGCTTTGCATCGCTCGGGCTCTAGCGGTTGATCCAGACATCGTCCTTCTTGATGAGCCCACGTCGGCGCTGGATCCGGTTGCGACGGGGCATATCGAAGAGCTGATAGGTGAAATCCGGAAAGAGGCGAGTGTGCTGATCGTCACACACAACATGCAGCAGGCGGCCAGAGTTTCAGATGTGACGGCCTTTATGTACATGGGGAAGCTGGTTGAGCTGGATGTCACCAGCAAATTGTTTGGTGAGCCGCGTGAGAAGCTCACTAGGGAGTACGTGGCCGGTCAGTTTGGCTAAAGGTGGACGCTTTGAATTTTTATAGACGGGCCGCTGGCTTCAAAATAAGGTGGGGCGCAAAGGAGGCCCTATGTCAGAAAAACTTCAGTGCGCTATCAGCTCACCCCTTGGAGAGATTTTTGTCGTGGCTTCCTCAAAAGGAGTTCATGCCGTTTCGATGGAGCGGCAAGAGACTCCCATGGCAGATGATCTTCAGCGTGTGCCCCTGCTCAAGGAGGCCACAGACCAGCTCACGGCTTACTTTGAAGGCAGAAGGACCAGCTTTGACCTGCCTTTAATTCCTGAGGGGACGCAGTTTCAAAAGCGCGTATGGTCAGCGCTTCTTGAGATTCCCTACGGTCAGACCATCTCTTACGCCCAGCTTGCGCAAAAGGTCGGCAGCCCTAAGGCCTATCGGGCCGTAGGCAGTGCCAATGGCAAAAACCCTTTTTGTATCGTCGTGCCCTGCCACAGAGTGATTGCCGCCGATCGCTCCCTTGGCGGCTATGCCTACGGGCTTTCAGTTAAATCCCAGCTCCTTAGCTTAGAGGGCTCAGCTAAAGGGTGCCTGGCTCCGGATTGAGCCGCGAAGCCCACTCCAGGAACCTAAAGGCCAGACCGGCGCGGCCAGGGTTGGACGTCTCCTGGCTTTCAAACCGAACAGTGATGGTGTCGCCCTTTACGAAGACGCTGGGAAGACGGTAGCTCGGCGGCCGGTTTTCACACACAAACTCTTGTACGGGATTTCCCTCTCCATCGATGATGGTGACTTTGGTCTGATTGGATAGGCTCCAGCAGTTTCCAAGTGTGATGTGAGAGAACACGACCCTAACGTACTCAGCTCCCGGTTTTGAGAACTGCCACTCTGTGGTTTGGGGGGCGCGGTAGGGATTTGAAGTCCCGCCCCCAAGAGATTCTTGTCCCTCAATCCTGTACTCAGGTACGGGGTGGACTGTGCCGCTCATCAGATCGGGCAAGCTCATTCTTCCGCTCGCAAACTCGTGCAGGTAGGCTTCCTTTTTAATACTGGAATCTAACAGAGCCTGAACGACTTCGGTGGAGGACTTTTCAGGATGAGCCGTCCAGTAGGCAGCAGCCATACCTGCGGCTAAGCCTGCTGCGATCGAATTACCGTTGAGTTTTTGAATTTCACCCTCGCCGTTCACAACGGTGACGCCTTGGGCTGGTGCTGCTAAGTGAACTTTTTCCGGATGACGAAAGCCGCCGAGCCACGGAAGATCCAGCGCCGTGCTGCCGCCAATGGCCAGAGCGTTGCGGACCGGGTGGAATCTGTCGGGAACAAGATAAGGCCACGCCTCCCTCGGGTGATTCAGTGAAGCCGATGCTGCAGGCACTGCGGTTAGGTTGGTCGCAGCGTGGATGAAGATAGCCCCGGTACTAGTGCTCTGAGATATTCTGTTTTTTAGGCCAAAGGGAGGGAAGCCGCCCTGAAGAATCAGACCGGTTGTCATAAGAATTATATCAGCGCCGTTGTTGACAGCGTAGTTGAGCGCCTGCCGAATGATGGGGATGGTGGTAGAGCCTCCGTCTGAAATTTTAAGCACCATGATCTGGGCTTTGGAGCAGATCCCCATGGAATCTGGATCCCCATTGTTTGCGGCCAGGGCGTGGGCCACCGTGGTGCCATGGCCATCTAAATCATCGACCTCCCCTGAGTTGTCTACGAAGTTATAGCCGTGCACATCGCCCGCTTCTGGGTTGGGGTTTTCCCAGAGAGATCCGGCCAAGTAGGGCGAGTTGACGTTAACCCCGGTGTCCATATACGCAATCGTCACTCCCGAGCAGTCCAGCTGCCCGGTCTCAGTTAACCCAATCTGGTCGCGGGCCCAGTCGGCCTGGACTGTGCCAGTAGAGAATATAAGTAGAGCGGGCAGCAGGAATTTTCCAAACATAAAGAGAGCTCCAGTGCTAAATGATTCTGCTTTGCAGACTAGACACAGGCGTCTTGCTAGCGCAAGCGCAGCCCCCCAACTGCTGCCCGGCTGAGGTTTTATTTTACAGATCCCTTGTCATTGAGAATTGTTTCTTTTTTAGCTTCAGAATTTGGCGCGATTTGCAGATAGAGCAGTATGAGAATACGTGAATTTTGTTTCGCTTTCATGAAAGTTCATTGGCCCCTTTTTCTGCTGGTTTTCCTCCTGCCTCAAGACGGGCGTGCTAACTCCTGCCCAGCCCAGACTTCCGGCTGGAGCACCTGTGGCATGATGAAAAATACGCCGCCCGCCCTGTGGGGGGCGACCTCCGAGGGCAACCCCCATCAGTGCGCTGGCGGGCGGGTCCCCTACGATGAGGCTGAGGTGGATCGCCGGCATGGCCAGGGGTACTTCCAGTACATTGACAGCATCGTTCAAAAAGTTCTTTTTACTCTGCCCATGCCCTCAGAAGAGGAGAGGGCGCTTCTTCACTCGCTTATCCATGCCAAAATAAGGACTGAATCTGAGTACAACCCGCTCGTTACAAGCTCCAGCGGATTCAAAGGGCTGGGGCAGCTGGGCCGGTGCGGATCCGGGGGCGCGCAGGCCATGATCCACCTTCACTATCTAAATAGCTGCATGATTGAGAATATGACCACCGCCTCCATGGCCAACTATGATGACAGGGGCTGCGCCAATCAGAACTTTTTCAGTGAAGACACACAGATCTTTGCACCCGAGTGCTCGGCAGGCGTTCGGTCCACGGGTAGCCATTTAAGTCAGTCGCCTCAGTGTTTAGAAAAAATCAAAAGCGTGTGCACCACCTCGGATGGCAAATTTGTTAACAACATTTACTGTCCCGAGTTTAATATTTTGCTGACCGCAGGTTACTTGCGGTATCTTCTGTTGTCGAACACGTCTTTGCCGGGGCACTCGATTTCTCAGCGGGGAACCAGCCTTGTGGATCGCCATCGCTGGGCTTCGGGAGCCTACAACGCAGGGCCTGTTGCAAGCCAGTCGAGCTGGGCCAAAGAGACAAGATGTCACCAGTGGCGAATTGCAGGCTCGGGCGGAGGCTTTGGGGCCTCTAGTTCTGACGGGGACACTTACTTGGGTTTTTATGCTCAGCATTTATGTGACCGAGCTACCCAGCGGCACCAGCAAACCTTGTCCGCTCCTGAGGGAGGTGTTCAGTGAAGCTACTTAAATTCGTTCTTATCCTTTGCACGCTGTTGATTGCAGCTCCCCAGGCCCAGGCCGAGCCGCCCAGTTTTGAGGCTCTTCAGCAGCGAAGTAAGCTCAAAGGTTTTGCAGCCCTTCAGCGGGATTTAAAAGATGGCAAAGTGAAATCTTACGAGCAGTATCAAGCCATCTTGCTAGCTCTAAGAGCCTTTGAAGATGATCCCCGTATCAAGTGGAAGCAGCTGGATCAAATGCTGACTGTTATGAGTCAGTCCGAGTTCACACCCTTTAATCAAAGCCTGGTAGCTTCCCTTCAGAAAGCGCTGGCCAAAGTTCGCAAACAGAACCTCTCTGCCTCGGCAGCTCACTCGGCTCTCGTTTTAATTCAGGAGCAGATCCAACGGGGAGGACTTTCCGTTGCAGCTTCCACCGATCTTCAGATGGAACTTGTGGCTCACCGTTTGATAGCCGTTCGCCAAATCCCCAGTCACAGAGATTGGCTGTTTGTGGCAGGCCTTGCCGGTCAGAACTCAATTTACCTGCGCCCCGGCACCTATCTTGCGCGCTACACCGAGGTGTGTACGGTGAAGGAAAAGCCAGAGTGCTCCTACCTTAAAGAGGCTCACGCTGCTTTAGCCACGCAGACTCCCTAGGCGCAGCCTGGTGAGGCGGCTCCTAAATTCTAAATGATTTCATCTGATTAGAAAGATCATCTGACGGGCCTTGCTGGGAAGCTCTCGTATTGACAGCTCCCCAGCTGCCGTGGTGTAACAACGGCCTTAATTTCAAGATCCCCTCTCTTAGAGCGCCGGTGGCGGAATTGGTAGACGCACCAGCTTGAGGGGCTGGCGGCCGCAAGGTCGTGGAGGTTCAAGTCCTCTCCGGCGCACCAACGATTTTTTTGGAACTCAGGCTTGGAATCACTGTCCCCGTGAGCAAAGGCGGTAGCGGCCCTACTGGTCACAAAGGATGAAGCGCAACGTATCGATTTTGGTCGTGCCGAAGCGCCCCTTGAAGATCATATCCGCACATCTGGTCGTGATCGTCTGATTGGCTCCATTCCAAATGTTCTCGCTAAAGACAATGTCACCGTCCTCAAACACCAGATGCGCCTGCACATCGGGGTCGTAATTGCGCTCAAATACACCAGTCACGTGATCAGTTGCACCCGTGGTCCACTTTACTTCCAACGAAAAAACTTCTTTGGAATCTTGGCTTTTGGTGGAGCGCAGTCTCAGATTCGCAGACACCACATGGGGCGTGGTTCCGGTGCCAGTTATTACGGTGTCAAAATAATTGAATTGCTCTGCTAAAAAGCGATCAATAAGTTGCTTCTTGGCGGGGCTGACGGGACCAGCAAACGTTTCAACTTGAGGATTAACCTCTAGGCTGGGTCCACACGCAGTAAGTTCCAAAAAAGTAAAGCATAACGTGAGTACGTACATTCTAGACATGATTCACTCCTCTCAAAGCTACCCCTCCTGGAGAGCAAAGGTAGTGCCAGGATCAGATAACGCCTCATGGGTTAGAGAGCTGATAACTGACAATTCTCGGCAGTGCGGGCGTTTGTGGAGCCGGTTTTGTGGGAAATCTGGCCCCCGTGAGGATCAGGCGCGAGCGCTTTGCGAGCTAAGCGCGTTTGAGGCGAAAGTACGCGAGCAGAGTGGCCACAGCAGCGGTCACGAGCCAGTAGATGACTGAGCCATACTCAGAAGGGGAGGAGGCCGTATGAATCACCGTGAAAAGAACCATCTCAACGGCAATCAGTAAGGCCGCAAAGGCTGCTAGCGGCATAAAGCGCTTTCGCCAAAGGGGAAGAAAAAACAGCACCGTGCAGATAAGTTCCATCGCGCCTAAGGTCAGCCACCCCATCTGAGTGATTGCGCTCAGAGTGGGCACACCCTCTGCGACGGGGTTTGAAAATTTCCAAATGGCTCCCGTGAGAGTGTGGAAGGCCAGAAAGAACTGGAGCGTCCATAAAAATATCTTCAAAACGCACCTCCTTGACTCAGGTTATGTGGCAGTTGTCTCCGAAGTCAGGTAACTTTTGAAACCTGACTAATTATAGCGGCAACTTTTTCGTGACGCGCTGCCAGACTAAAAGGTGCCTGACACCTAAAGGATGTTCATGAAGGTTTCAGAGCTTGATTTTTCCTACCCGGCGGACCTGTTGGCTATGAGCCCAAGGTCCCCGAGCCGTGTGCTCTGGAGCGCTGCTGGCAAGAGTCCCCATGAGGTGTCGTGGCAGCAGCTGCTGAGCTCCTTTTCAGCGGAAGATCTTCTAGTCCTCAACAACACGCGCGTGGTGCCGGCCCGGGTGTTTTCAGAGGAGGGACTCGATCTTGTGTTTCTCTCCGATTGCGGCGAGGGCAAATGGCTAGTGCTCACCTCACTAAAGAGGTGGCCCAAGGGGCAGCCGCTTCATCTGCCAGGGGGCGTGACGGCTCACGTGGTGGACGGCGGTCGGCCGCAGACCGTACAGCTCTCCGAGCCCCTAACGGCTGAGTACTTTGCTAGCTTTGGGGAGCTTGCGCTTCCGCCCTACATTCTCAAAGCGCGCGGTGAGCGGCACATGCGCCCCGAAGATGCGCTGGGGTACCAGACAGCGTTTGCGCAAAAAGAGGGCAGTCTTGCGGCGCCCACCGCGAGCCTGCATTTTAAAACCAAGGATCTTGATCACATCAAATCCCGCGGTGTGGACATCTCCTATCTCACTTTGCACGTGGGTCTTGGCACCTTTCTTCCAGTGCAGAGTGAGGAACTTTCAGAGCACAAGATGCACAGTGAGTGGATCGAGGTGCCGCCAGAGCTGGCACTTGCCGTGAAAAAATGCAAAGAGCGCGGCGGAAAAGTGTGGGCGCTTGGAACGACGGTCACCCGCGCGCTGGAGAGCTGGGCGCTTCAGGGCTCCCCAGCTAGGGGCTTTGAGGGGCTAACTGACCTAATGATCCAGCCTGGGTTTGAGTTTCAAGTGGTGGATGTGTTAATGACCAACTTCCACCAACCCAAATCAACTCTTTTAGCCCTGGTGATGGGCTTTGCAGGAGTCCAGCGAGTGAAAGAAGCCTACCAGTGGGCCATCGACCATGAGTTTCAGCTGTTTAGCTACGGCGATCTGTCCGTCTGGTGGCCAGAGCTGTGAACCCATCTGCAGGAAAATTCACCGTTGAAGCGGTTCAGGGAAAGGCCCGGGCCGCTGAGCTGATCACCTCCCACGGGGCAATTCAGACCCCCGTTTTTATGGCTGTGGGAACCAAGGCCGCCGTTAAGGGTATGTCGCCCCACGAGCTGCGGGAGCTGGGGTGTCAGATCCTATTAGGCAACACCTACCATTTGCATTTAAGGCCCGGTGAGGAGCTGATCTCCCAGATGGGAGGGCTGCATAAGTTTATGAGCTGGAATGGCCCCATACTCACGGACAGCGGCGGCTTCCAGGTGTTCTCGCTCAACAACCTAAGAAAGATCACTGAAGAAGGTGTTGAATTTCGTAGTCACCTCGATGGCAGCAAGTACTTTATCTCGCCTGAAAAGAGCATGCACATTCAGATGGCCCTGGGCTCAGATATCATCATGGCCTTTGATGAATGTTTGTCCTGGCCTAACCCCAAAGAGAAGATCATCGAGTCCATGGAGATGACCTATCGGTGGCTCGTGCGCTCCAAAGAAGCCATGACCCGCAAGGAAAGTCTGTTGTTTGGAATCGTGCAGGGCGGGCTGGATCCTGAGCTAAGGCTAAAGTCTCTTGAGCAAATCACCTCGGTGGATCTGCCGGGCTACGCCATGGGCGGCTTCAGTGTGGGGGAGCCCATTGAGCTGATGCATGAGCTGGTTCACCAGGTGGTGCACCGGATGCCCGAGGAAAAGCCTAGGTATCTGATGGGCGTGGGAACGCCGCTAGATCTTCTCATTGCTATAGATTCGGGCATCGATATGTTTGATTGTGTGATGCCGACGCGGGTGGCAAGAAACGGAACCCTGTTCACATCCCAGGGTCGCCTTATCATTAAGCGCACCGAAAACAAACTTGATGAGGGGCCGATCGATCCGGAATGCGGATGCTACACCTGTAAGAACTTTTCCAGAGCTTACCTGCGCCATCTTTTTGTCAGTGGCGAGATGCTCGGGATGCGGCTGAACACGGTTCACAATCTCCATTTCTACTTTCAGCTGATGCGGGGGGCCCGAAAGGCGATTCAAGAAGGTGCTTGGGCCGAGTACCGTGACCACTGGATTTCGCGTTTTGTCACAAAGTCCTAGTTGATTCAGGGGGCAAAGGGTGGTCTTTTGGGGACTTGATTTTCTCCAAGGAGACTTTATGCTGTTTTCAATAGCTTGGGCCCAAGAGGGTGCTGCGCAAGCTCCGGGCGGATTTGCTGCTTTTCTCCCTCTCATATTTATCTTCGTTATCTTCTACTTCCTTATCATTCGACCCCAGAGTCAAAAAGCCAAACTGCACAGGAGCTTTTTGGAGTCCGTTAAACGCGGCGATGAAGTTATCACTGCAGGTGGACTGATGGGCCGCGTGGAAGGAATCACTGACAAGTGGGTCACCCTCGAAATCAGCCCAGATGTTCGCATCCGTGTCCTTAAGACCTCCATTATGGGACCCTACAAGGAGTAAGCTCAGCATGTTGATCCAAAGTTTTCGGGCGAGATGGACTATCATCATCGTAGCGACCCTTATTTCTCTCGTTTGGATGGCGCCCACCATTTTCCGCTGGAGTGACGATCAGTGGTGGTTCACCAAAGATAAGATGGCTTTCGGGCTGGATATTCAGGGTGGACTGCATCTGGTGCTGGGCGTGGATATGGACGATGTTTACGTTCAAAACAGCAACAACATCGCAACGTCTCTGCCTACAGAACTAAAAGACGAGCACGACCTGAATGTCACTGTTGAAATGAAAGATCCCGTGCGCGGGCGCATGGTTCTTTCGGGTGTCTCTGCAAGTGATCGATCCAAGGTGGAGCGCTTTTTAAGTGAGCGCTACCGCGGCATGCTCCAAGTCCTTAGCAGCGACGCATCGAGCATGGAAATTCAGTACCTTGAGTTGTACCGCCGAACCTTCAAAGCGCAGACCGTAGAGCGCAGCATTGAGACCATCCGTAATAGGATTGACGAGTTTGGCGTGGCTGAGCCCTCGATCACCGCCCAAGGGGATGATCGCATTCTCGTTCAGCTTCCAGGTTTAGAAGATGCCTCAAGAGCTAAAGACCTGATTCATCAAACTGCAAAGCTTGATTTTATGATGGTCCATATGGAGACCGACCCAGCTCAGGTTTATCAGTGGGTGGAAGAAGCTGAGGCCGAGGGTGGCTTCGCTTTGGGACAAGATGGGCTCAACTACAGCGAATACGTAAAGCTTGTGAATGAGGCCGTTGCAGATAAGCTTCCACCTAACACCGTAGTGTACTTTGAGCGCGCCCCAGGGGCTCGTAACCTTGAGGCGGGTAAAATCCCCTATCTGCTTTCGACCGTGAACACGGTGAGCGGGGCTCTTCTTCAGCAGGCCACAGCTGGCATCAACCCGCAAAACGGCGGCCCCATCGTGAACTTTTCATTTAACGCTGAAGGAGCCAAGCTCTTTGGGGACATGACCACCAACCATGTGGGCGAAAGCATGGCCATCGTATTAGATAACATTGTGCAGTCAGCGCCGAACATTCGCACTCCGATCACGGG
>CAYRIE010000028.1:0-13148 GCA_964424215.1 uncultured Pseudobdellovibrionaceae bacterium | reverse complement strand
CGATGAGAGATCTCGCACGCTCGGTAACTTTCTGCGGATGTTTCTGGGCCCCTTTCTGTTCAACAAAATGTTTCTGTTCTATTTTGGCCTGAAGTACAGCAGCAACCCTGGTGAGGGTTACGGCTATGGGATGGCCGTGTGTCTCTTCTTTTTGGTTCTGACCGTGGGTCGGTTTTTGTGGATCTATCGAGATGTGGAAGACCCTTAAAGAGTCTCATACCTTTGGACGAGCTCAAGAGTTTCCATATTCAGCTGAGCTTTTAACTCTCTAAGGATTTCTGGCTGCCTAAGAACCTCAGCTTCTAAATTTACCGCATGGAAGTAGCAGTGCGCGCTCAGGGATGGCATCAGATCTAAATTCAGAGCGCACCTTTTGAACGCTTCAAAACCCAAGAGGGCACGCTGAGGGTTATGCTGAGAGTCACGCATGAGCTGATCTAGTTTTTGGACGGCTTTACCGAGCGAAGGTGGAGCTCCATGAAAATCCCCTTCAGCAACTTCCCTAAGCACATCAAATCTTGAAGGCAGACTTGCGACCAACTCACCGGGCTCAAAGCCCGTCACATCCTCCACATCAGCCGGACTCGTCTCTTCTGGCTCCTTCTCAAAGCTCATCTTGGGGGAGGCCTTTTCCGGAGCCACCCAGCTTTGCAGCGAATTTTCAGCAGAGGTTGGAGCAACTTTAGGGGGCAGATCATAAAAGTTTCTAAGTAGGATAAGAGCTAATGCAGCAGACAATATCCACCAAGTAGTCTTCACGGCGCGTTCACTCCATAAACTTCATAAAGTCTTCCGACCAAAAGGCGCCTTAGCCCCTCTTCGGTGGTTTCAAGAGGCTCTCCCCTGAAGGGTTCAGCCCTAAAGCTTAAATGAGAGGCGCTGTTTTGAATGTCCTCAAGATTAAGAATATTCTGAAGGGACCATAGCGCTTCTTGCCGGAGCAGCTCTTTGGTGTGAAAGCCGCAATCTTCGCATTGCTCAGTGATCACCTTGGACACCTTTGCGGTCAGATAATGGGCCCCAACGTTCCCTTCATCACAGGTAAAAAGACCTTCTAAGGGGTGTCCGGTGGGGCAGGCCACGTGGTGGTGGCCGCAAATGAGCTCTCCTTCCACTTCGTAGCAGTCACTATGACGAGCTTCGTGGATAAGGTTCACAAACCTTTGACCTGGAATAAAGCGATAGAACAACTCCGAGAGCTGCACGTAACCTCGGCCTAGCGTCTCAGAAGGGACTTCGGTGGCACCGATATAAAAGCTTGGATTAAAATCCGGAAAATCTGCCACCACACTTAAAAACGCAGCTCCTACGTTTCGCGCCACAATGCCGGGCCCCGACTCGGGAAAAATCACATAAGAGCCGGGTGTCTGAACAGCAACTGGCACATCAGCGCTTATTAGGTAGTGCACTCTTTGGCGAACGTACCTGAGTAAATCAGGTGCGCCCTCGCCACCGAAAATGCTTGAGAAATGTTGCACGTCAGAGCCGTTCAGATTCAGGGACTCAGCAAAGGTGTAACTCTCTCGCAGGGCTTCGTGGGCCTTACCTGGCAGGGCAGGATCTAGGTAGACGCCCCCTTCGCGCAAATAGAAATCGCTCTCTTGGAGAGGCTCGAGGCAGGCGCTCACTCCAAGACACATGGTCAGACCCAAGGCCCAAAGACTCAGCTTCCCCATAACCCCTCCCCCGTACTCCAATGAGCCAGTCGGCGGACAGATAGTCAATTAGGGATGAGGGGATCGCTATTTAGACCAATCGCAACAAAGAGCGGGCGAGCACTGCTTTTGCTTGCCGCCGCGCGCCGCCTTTAGCTACCTTCCTGCGGATCATGATCCAAGCCGAAAATGTCGTTAAAAACTTTGGCTCTTTCACAGCCGTGGGTGGACTGAACCTGTCGGTTCGGCGGGGCGAGTGTTTTGGACTCCTGGGCCCTAACGGCGCCGGCAAATCAACCTTTATCAATATGCTCTATGGCACGGTGAGAAGAACCTCTGGCGATCTTAAAGTCTTTGGCCTAGATCCCTCGCGCCAGAGCTTGGAAATCAAGCGGCGCCTGGGAGTGGTAACTCAGGACAACGCACTTGATGAGGCGCTCACAGTTTATGAGAACATGCAGCTTTACTGCTCCTTCCTTGGTGTTCCAAGAAAGCAGCAAAAAGCTCGCATTGAAGAGCTGCTGGAGTACATGAATTTAGAACACAAGCGCGGCGCTCGCATACAGGCCCTTTCAGGCGGGATGAAGCGCAGGCTTGTTTTCGTTCGGGCACTTTTAGGGAACCCTGAACTTTTGATTCTTGATGAACCCACCACTGGGCTTGACCCTGCCGTGAGACATCTGTTGTGGCGCAAAGTTCAGGAGCTGCACCGTCAAGGCGTCACGCTCCTTCTGACCACTCACTATATGCACGAGGCCGAAGTTTTGTGCGAGCGGCTAGCTGTTTTTAACGAGGGTCAGGTGGTCGCCGAAGGATCTCCGGGGCAAATGATTAGAGATCATGCTCCTGGTTTTATTGGCATCTTTCCCGCCTCGGAACAGATAAGGCTTCAAAGCATTCTCAGCAAGGGCTCCGGCAGCTTTGATGTATCCAGCGATTCAACGGCAGTGACGGTGCGTGCTGCAACTTTGGAACAGATCACTAGGCTTCATTTAGATCATCAGATCAAACCGCTGCAGATCCGGCCGGCCAATCTTGAGGACGTGTTTTTAAAACTTACCGGAGCGGAGCTGGGTCATTATGCTTAACTTTTTGAAGATGCCCTGGCGGGTCACCCAGCGGAACTGGACCGTTTATAAAAAGGACTTTATTGCCAACACCTCCCCCACTCTGGCCGATCCGGCATTGATCTTGGTGTCGCTGGGCCTGGGCCTGGGCCTTTATGTGACGGACGTAGAGGGGATGAGCTATATGCAGTTTCTGGCTCCGGGGCTGACGGTGGTCACTGCGCTATTCACCTCATTTTTTGAAAGCAGCTACGGATTTTATGTGCGCATGACCTATGAGAATGTTTTTAAAGCTATGTTGACCACCCCTATGGGCGTGCACGATATCGCCCTAGGAGAGCTCATCTGGGTAGGGTTTAAAGGCCTAGGAATGGCGCTGGGAGTGGGAGTTGTTCTGGCTGCTGTGGGGCTTATGGCAAATCCGTATTATCTGCCGTGGGTGGGTGTTATCGGTTTTTTTGTGGCGGTACCGTGCGGGGCCATAGGGCTGATAGCGACCGCTTTAGTCCGCAACATTAACCAGTTTCAAACCGTGTACTCTTTTGTCATTGCGCCCTTATTTTATCTCTCAGGAGTCTTTTTTCCTCTGGACCAGATGGCTCGACCTTTAGTGATCGCAGCAGAGTTTTTCCCAGTCCTGCACGGCGTTCGCCTGGCTCAAGCGGTTTTCTGGCAAGATGAACTTCTAGCTGCGGTGATGTACCACGGCCCCCTGCTTTTAGTGCAAGGCCTGTTCTGGTCAGCCATCGCCTACGCGCTCATTCGAAAAAAGCTGATCTCCTAGCGGTAAGCTGGAAGTCCTGTGATCGCATGGCCCACCACCAACGTGTGGACATCTTCGGTGCCCTCATAGGTGTTCACTGTTTCCAAATTCAGCATGTGGCGAATGATCGGGTACTCATCAATAATACCATAGGCGCCCAAAATATCGCGGGCGGACCTTGCCACGTCTAAGGCCACCTTGCAGTTGTTGCCTTTAATCATAGAAACATGGTGGGGCTTAAGCCGCCCCTTTTCCTTAAGCCGCCCTGCCTGAATCACCAGCAGTTTTCCTTTGGTGATTTCAGTGACCATCTTAACAAGTTTAGCCTGGGCCAATTGATACTGCGCTAGGGTTTTGCCATCAAAGAGGACTCTGCCGCGGGCGTAATCAAGCGCTGTCGCGTAGCAAAGCTCAGCAGCTCCCATCACTCCCCAAGCAATCCCGTACCTGGCCTGTGTCAGGCAGCCTAAGGCCGCCTTAAGCCCCATAGCCTTCGGCAAAAGAGCTTCTTCAGGAACAAAGCAGTCCTGAAAGTGAAGCTCCGAGGTCACACTCACTCTGAGGCTGAACTTTCCTGTCATCAGGGATGTCGTAAATCCTTTTGCCTGCTTTTCAACGATGAAGCCCCTAACCTCGCCCTCTAGCTTGGCCCACACGATGGCAAGGTCTGCAATGGAGCCATTTGTGATCCACATCTTGCCACCGCTGATTTTGTAGCCGCCGCCCTGCACTCTTATAGCTGTGGTCAGCATGCCGCCAGGATTGGAGCCAGCGCCAGCTTCCGTCAGGCCAAAACAGCCCACAAGCTCCCCTTGCGCCAGCCTGGGCAGATACTTTTGCTTTTGCTCCTCAGTGCCGTAGGCAAAGATGGGGTACATAACCAGAGCGCTTTGAACCGAGCAAAAGGATCGAATCCCTGAATCAGCTCTCTCAAGCTCCATCATCGTCAGTCCGTAGGCGACCTCTCCTAGTCCCGCACACCCATAACCTTGAAGAGAGGAGCCCAATAGTCCCATCTGGCCAAATCTTTGAATCAGATGATGGGGGAACTTTTCCTCGCGGTGAGCCTGCCTCAGGGTGGGTACCACTTCAGTCTGCACAAAATCTCTTGTGCTATCGCGCACCATGATTTCATCTTTGGTGAATAAATCCTCTTCTTCAAAAAAATTGGAAGTCACGCTCTGCCTCCTGAATCGCTTCATCCCCCCGCAGTGCGGCACCCTCAACGGGCCCTAAATGAAGCACTGTGTTTCTTCTGGAACTTTAAGCCGCAGTGTGGTCCAAGGGTAGGTAAATTTTACCAAAGGATTCGCTAATGAAAACAATCGTGATGGGAGCCCTCCTTACTTTGATAGCGGGACCCCTGCTGGCCCAATCCTTCGAGTGTGAAGCCACTAAGAGCTGCGGATTCACCGACACTGTGTGCCTGCACAGGGTGACCTTCGAGCACAACAATCAAGGGATGGGACGCCTGAAAGTGGCACTCTCTGATGACGGTCAGGAAGTTACTAGGGCCTTCGCCATGAAGCAGAATGAAAAAAGCACGGACTCGGCGATGATGTTTAGTGCTATGGATCGCTCTGGCAACTGGATCGCGCTCATGCAAACTTCATCACGCACCTACGCTACGATCCTTAACTTAGATGGAATGGATAACTTCGGCGAGCTGGTCTGCGAACCTAAGTTCTAGCGCTCTGTCTTTAAAAACGGCCCCGTGAAGTGCGGGGCTTTTTAAAAATGAGGGTCGGGTTCGGAGTTCCGTAGCACACATCCCAGGTACTGATGGCTATTGAATGCAATCGCCTCGCCTCGGAATCTTAAAATCGACATGGTGCAGGCGCTCAGAATTTCCTCTGAAAACCTGCGACCTTCGACGGCCGAGAAAAGACGAAGAGTCTCTTCGTAGTCGCCTTCGATCAGGAAATCACCACCGACGAAATTCGTATTGGCTACCACCATCAAGTTTCTCAGCACCTGGAACTCAACGGGATCATTCAGGAGAAAGTCTCCCTCATAAAGATAAGCTGTGCACTGCTGCTGGTGTTGCTCAGAAAAAAGACCGTAGCAGAGCTGCCGGGCCACAAAGCTTCGCGAGTCTTCCAGCTCGAACTGGGCATGAGAGGCTGCCGGCATCAACGTGGCCAGCGCGAGTAAACCGATCGTTAGAAATCTATATTTAAGCATGAAGCTTTATAGCATAAGGGAGAGGCTAACTCTACTTTCCTTAAGATCCGACATGAAGGCTTTTCAATTTAGAAGGTTCTAAACTGAATCCCTAAAGTTCGATGAAGAACATCTTTTATGTAATTCTTGAATCTGCGAATCTGCTCCCAGGCTGAGCTGCCAGATCCCAGGCCCAGCTTTGCCTGACCTACGACCACCACGTCGCAGTTTTGCCGCTCCCCTACAATGATGTCCAGCTCTCCCACCTCGCGGCCGCCATAGAAGTACCCGTAGCCGCCCGTGTGGTAGTAGCGCTCCACCGGGAACATACTTCTGAGGTACACCAGCGCTAAAAGCTCAAGAACATCACCTTCGGATCCGAAGGTAAAACCCATTTGTCGGTAGTTCGATTCGATCATCCCGTAAAAAGGCTCAAGGGAGGGGTCACTGTACATAAAGCGCTCAGCATAAAAGTCTTGTGCTCCTCTGGCCCGGGCTTTGAACACATGCCAAAGCACGTTGGCCTGATCTCTCTGAATGGGAATTTCGTGAGTGAACCCTTTTTGAGTGGCACCTGCAATGCCGACAGTCATGTCCGCAAAGGGACCGTCAAAGTACCTTGGCTGCATATCCAGGCAGTGCTGCGGTAGCGTCTGGTCCAGACGATGGGGCTGAAGGTAGGCCTGCGCCTGAACCTGGGCTCCCCAGAAGAGAGTGATCGATAAAAGGCTCGCCAAAGAATATGAGCGAATTCGTGCTTCCATGCTTCCCCCTATTTGGGCGAAAACCTATCATTCTTACCTGTCCGCTGCCTACAACCTTTTCACGGAAGCAAGGTGTCACTTTTGCGTGACACTTAGCTTTCGCAAAGGGTAGTAAGCACCCGAGCCATGAGACTTCTAAAACTTCTTTTCACAGCCGTGATAGTATTTTCCCCCAGCTGGAGCGTTCGCGCGCAGGAGATGTGCCGTGACCTTCTGTTGGTGCAGGCTCAACTCTCCCCTCAAAAGTCCCTTATAGATCTGGCCTCGCGCTTAAGTGAGGTCAGCCTTAAATTCACGGGCTTGGGCTACATTCCCACCCACCAGCTCGGGTACCTAAAAGCAATGGCGCTAGAGGCGGATGTGCTCCATCAGTACTTCACCAAGCTCTACACTCAGACCTATCCTGATTTAAGCTGGATCGCCCGCGAGTTTGAAGAGCGGCGGGAGTTTTTAGAGGCTGTAAACACCTATGTTTCCAGCGTTGCCATGTACCGAGATTTTGAAAGATGGCTCGTAGACAGCCAACATGAGGCCCTGCGTGACGACCGCACCGTTGATGCAGCTAAGGTTTATCAGCTTGTTCGCGACGAGTTGAACCTTGTTTACTATCCCCGCCTCACTGAGCTGCATGCTCACCTGACAGGAGCCAAGCCCTTCTTTTATGATGAACCCTTCACCTGGGCCCACTGGTTTAAAGATTATGTTACGTTTCTTGAAGGGCTGCCGGAAGCTCCCCTTCCCGCCCAAAAGACCCTCCTGCTAAATCACCTCACCGCTGAATTTGGACAGCTGCACCAGGAGGTCCAACAGATCCGGCCCGATGAAATGGAGGGTAGGGAGCTTTCTGCCGTTGAGCAGAGAGTGCATGATCTGAGACGAAAAATACGCGCGATCAATATCGTGCTCCTTAAGAGCTCAAACCTGATCTTGCTAGAAGACAGGGAGCCTGATGGAGAAGATATCCCGCCGGAGGTGATCCTGGCTGCTGGCAGCTCTACGGACCGCTCCAGTAGATACCTCACTCTTCAGGCCCCCCTTGCCAACCCACTGCACTTTCCGAAGGTGAGCTTTTATGCAATTCACCATTTCACTTTGGAGCTGGGAAGGATCAAGGACCGCCTGGAAAGGACCCTGTTTTTTCAGACCTTAACCCCCACCCTCCAAAAAGAGCAGGCGAGGTCCCAGAATCCGGAGCGAGCAAAAAGGCTCGAGCAGGCCGTAGAATGGCTGCGCCTTCAGGACCAACAGGAGAACCTAGCCAGCAGCGCTGCGCTCCAAATTAAGTCCCTTCAGCGCTCCCAGCTTTTCCTCTACACGGCTTCTCAACTCACTGAGGCCCATTTGAACGACGACTTCGGCGCTTCGTCTAAATGAAACCAAACTGAACTCCAGGACGAGATAGGGTTGACCTGGGCGCCTCAAGTAATAAACCTCCTTTCCTGACGCCAACGGGAGGTTAATCTATGAAGCGGTTGTGGCTGTTGCTCGTGTGTTTGGTTTTAAGTTCTCATGATAATTATGCTTGGGCCCAGAGTGACGAAGATTCTCAGGCTACAGCTGCGCCCCACCGCCTTCGCAGTTTGACCATCCTGAGCATCGATGGAAATCCCGACAGCTTGTCGGGCTCAGGCCACCTCGTTGACAAAGAGACCCTTGAGAGAACCTATCACCGAGATGTCTCTAGAACCTTGCTGCAAAACGTCCCCGGGGTGCACGTGCGGGAAGAGGATGGCTACGGACTTTTTCCCAACATCAGTCTTCGCGGCGTGGATGCTGGCAGATCCAGTAAAGTTACCCTGATGGAAGATGGACTGCTTGCGGCCCCCGCTCCCTATTCAGCGCCGGCGGCCTACTATTCGCCCAACGTAGGACGAATGGAGTCTTTAGAAATCCTCAAAGGCTCCAGCCAAGTTAAGTTTGGCCCCCACACTACGGGAGGAGCCATCAACTTTTTGTCCACATCGATTCCTGAGATGCGCGGCGGACAGGCTACTCTTATGTGGGGCTCTGATGACGAGCTTCGCGCGCACCTTTCTCAAGGAGGCACCTTAGCCACATCAGCTGGGAGATTCGGCTACCTTGTAGAGATCTACAGTCAGGAAACGAACGGCTTTAAAAACTTAGACCACGCTAACTCCCTGGATGGCAAAACCTCCACGGGTTTTAAAATGGTAGAGCCCATGGTTAAACTCTCTTGGGAGCCAAACTCTGCTAGGTTTCAAAGGTGGGAGTTAAAGTACGGACGCACGGATTTAGATGCGAACGAGAGCTATTTGGGTTTGAGCCTGGATGACTTTGAAGCCACGCCGTACCGCCGCTACGCCGCCAGCCAGCTCGATGAGATGATGCTGGAGTCAGACCGCGGCTATCTGCGCTACACCGCTGAGCTCTCTGACTCGGTTCAGTCGGCCACCTCCGTATATGCTCAGCGCACGCATCGCAACTGGTACAAACTGGACCGCGTAGGTCTTACAGCCGGCACGATGAATTCACTTTCTGCGGCTCTATCCGATGCCGCGCTTCTGGATGTTCTAAGAGGAGAGCAAAGCGGCTTTCTTAACCTCAAAGCGAACAACCGCATCTATGAGTCCTACGGAGTGCAGGAGGTCATCAGCACCCAGTTTGCCACAGGTTCTCTAAATCACGATCTTGAGCTGGGAGTTCGGTACCACCAGGATTCAGAAAGACGCGCCCACAAGATAGATACCTTTGAAATGGACAGTGGTGGGCAAATATCCTCCGCAACCTCTATTGGTGCCTACGCCTCCGATGACCACCGTCTGGCGGAAGCTAAGGCCGTTTCAGCCTATGTTCAAAACTCTGTCACCGCTGGCGCTCTGACTTTAACACCCGGTGTGCGTATGGAATGGGTTGAGTATTCGAATGAAAACTTTCTTTCTGGTACTGAAGGAGACGCCTCCATGGATGCCTGGGCAGCGGGTCTGGGAATGAGCTACAGTTTGACAGAAAACAGTGCTCTGTTTGGCGGCCTCTTTCGCGGCATCTCTTTGCCGGGACCAGGTGGGGCCATCAATGATGGTGTGAAGGAGGAGCAGGCTACAAGCCTTGAGCTAGGTTACCGGACCAACTCCTCCAGATGGGCCTTAGAATCAGCAGCCTTCTTTACGGACTTTCGCGATTTGATTGTCACTGACAATGTGGGCGGCGGTGTCGCAACGGGCGTTACAGAGAACGTCGGCAGAGCCCAGGTTCTGGGTGTGGAGCTCACATCCACCTACGACTGGGCCCTGGGGCGTGGTTTTTCCCAGCCCTGGTATCTAACCGCTACCTACAATCACGCACGCCTTAAAGGTGACGCCAGCACCAACAGCACCGATGGCCCCTTCTCGGGCGCGCGCGATGGCAGCCGCATGCCCTACATTCCTGACTGGCAAGCCACCTTAGGGGCAGCTCTGACCTACGGAAACTGGAATGCTGACCTGACCTACACTTGGGTGGGCGATATGTACTCCACCGCAGCCAACGTTGCTGGCAATCCGGCCGATGTTCGGGAGGGTAAAATTAAGGCTCATTCCTGGGCCGACCTGTCGGCCCACTATCAGCTGACCGAAGGAACTCGGCTCGTTGGGCAAATTTACAACCTGTTTGCTCAAGAGTATCTCGTCTCTCTTCACCCCTACGGCCCAAGGCCCGGACGCGCACAAAGCTTCCTCGTTGGAGTGAATGCTTCTCTGTAAAGAACTGGGCTCTTACATTACCAAATTGTAAGAGCCTTATTTCCTTGTCTCCTTCTTCGTAAAATCCCGCTCACTTGAGATGACCCCTTTTAGGGCCTTGGGGATAATTCCGTCAGTTTAAGAACTCACTTAACGGAAGGTAGGATTATGAGAAGCGTCAGAATGTTCGCCTTATTGGTAGGCATAATCTACGGCACGATGGGGATCTTAGGTCTGCTTTTCCCTGGGACCGTGCAAGGTCGCGGCATGCAAGTCGGTGTTGAAAACTACGGACTTCTTTTCGGAGTCTTTCCTGTCAACTCCCTCTCACACATATTTCAAATTGTGTTAGGTGCTTGGGGTGTGATCGCCTCTAGGGCCCTGGCTTCTGCACTGCCTTATTCGCGTAGCCTGGCTGTGATAACAGCCATCGGAGCTTTCTGCGGATTAATTCCCGGCTTGAGCACCCTATTTGGATTGATGCCGCTTTATGGAAACTGGATTTGGTTCCATGCCCTGACAGCTGCGGTGGCCACTTACTATGGTTGGGGAAAACTCACCATGCGCCACACCCATGCTCCTGTTCATCAGACATCCACACGAAAGTAACCCCGTAGACCTGCCTACCTCCATGAACTCACAAAAAGCGATTTCTGCTTTTTGTGAGTTTTTTTATTTTCGGCAGTAGTACTGGAAGGTGTATTGGCCAGCTGTTAGGTCGGTTTCAAAGGTGATCTTGTTGCCTGAGAGTACGAAGTTAGGAAAGATGCGCTGATTGTTTTTAAAGATGGCTATGTCGCCTTTGCCATCGCGGTCGATATCTTGAGGCGCGCAGTCCAGGCTCACCGTTCTAATCAGAGCCTCCGTACCAGCTCCTATGTCCGAGAGCTGCTGAGCGTAGCTGGCCTCACAGATGTTGCCCTCGATACCGCCCGTTAAATCAGTGAGCTCATGGTACATCGTGCCGTAACGAGATTCACTGTGAGCGTCCCGGCAAGCATCGCTTTTCCCCGGCGGGGCTTGATGCAAGATGGAGTGAAACGTAAACACCTTCTGATTTCCAAAAGAGTACGCCACAAAATCGATCACGTTACCGGGCTGACTTGAGGGCATCTGGCAGCCTTTGCTACATTCGTCCTCATCAGAGATCAGAACAACGGCCAGTGCCGCTTGGTCGCGAAAAAATTCAGGGCGGCCAGAGCGCGCCTCAACAGCTCGGTAGAGGGCATTAATGCCCCGTTCATCACCTGATCCGTCGATACCCATTTGTAGAGCCTGACCCAGTCGGTGCTGGTTGTCGCTTAGGTCCCCGTAGCGATCCAAGTAGTGCTGGCCTCCAAAACTATAAAGCTTTCCGTCGCCCAGAGGACGCCTACCCTCTGGATCGGTGGAGGTGACAGCAATGCGATAATCCAGGTCCTGAACGTGGTACATAAATCCGTCGATTCTAAGGGCCATGTTCTTTTGATAGTTCGCCATGGATCCTGAGTTATCTACAATAAAGAGGATGTCCACTTGGTTGTTGCCCACCAGGTTAACTGGAGTCTCCACCCTGAAAATGTCAGGATTATCAAACTGATCTTCAAGTCCCCGCAGACTGTGTTGGTCGAATCCGACCTCGGAGCAGTTCTGGAACAAAAGTGCCAGAGCTAATCCCACGGCTGCAAGAGTGTATGGTCTCATCTTCGAATGGAACATCCCGCTTCCCCCCCGTAAAGTTCTACGGTCGTCCTACTTAAAAGAGATGTTGCAATCTGACTGCCAAGAAACGGCACCCCTACAGGCCTCAGGTGGAAGTCAGTGACTAAAACCCCCTGCTCCTGTCCAAAACTTCGGCGGTTTAGAAGGCTCCTGTTTCATAATGAGACTGAGCTCCAGCTGAAGGCAGCTCCCATAAGAGATCCGCCTAGCAGCGCCTCAACTGAAAACTCTCCATCCTTCAAAAAAACTGGATTTACATAAATTTTTCAGAGAGAGACACGGCGACTTGGCTGGAGGTGGGGCCGGTCAGTATACCTAGGGCTTCGGGGGAGGGGACCTTGATGCGTGTACTGACCTATCTTACTTTAGGCCTTGGGCTTTTCTGTGGCACGCTCGTTTCAGCCAGTAGCCCTAAAGTCTGCTCCAACCTCCTCACCTATCCGCTGGACACCTTCCAGGCCCCCCTAGAGGAGAGCTTTGAAAAACTTTATGCGCACCTTGAGGTCGGATCCACCTTTGATGAAACGGGAGTGATTCTCATCAAATCGGGCCTTCACACCTTTTATGGTCTTCACAGGGTCCTTCAGAGCCACGGCAAAACTCTTGATGATGTCAGATGGCACAGTTTCGAGGGGCAAGCCGTCTTGTCAGAAAACAAGCAGTGGGCCTCTAGCGTGCAGATTGAAGAGACCGCTAACGGGGTGGTGAGGGTGCAGCTGGGCCCTGATTATTGGACTCACCCCTCCTCCATGGAAACAGCCCGTGTGACCGTAGCCCCAGGCAGAGCCTTTCTGGGCACGAAAACGCTCTTCCCTCGGGCCATGACTCCCAGCGACCTGAAGCATCTGATAAGAGAATTTTTTGCACACCTCGAAGCTGAGCTCACCTGGGAGGACCTTCTAACTAAGCACCAGTCCTTTGAGAGGTGCTTTCAGTCGGAGCTAAAACACCTTCCGCCCATGAATCTTAAAATGGCCATCTCTTTAGGCCGGCCCGTGAGTTTTTTTCCGACTTGGAATCAGGACGGCTGTAGGCCATAATCCTGATCTCGGGCCACCGTCCCTGAAAGGAGCCACCGTGCTGAAAATCCTGCAACCTGCGATGCTAGGAGCTGCTCTCTTTTTGTTGAGCGCCTGCGGAAGTGAGAACCCCTTTGGCGTTCACGACTCTCAGTGGCGGGTCGATGGCGAATTTGCTGACTACAAAGAGCTGGGGCTTCCCGGAACCTACGAAGCTAACGAGGGGCTTTACTTGCTGGAATGGAGTGAGGAGGGGGAGCTATCGGGATCATGGCCCGTGGGTGAGTTAGAAGAGTGCCGCGTCGAAATTGCCGGAGAGCTGGCCACCCTACGCACCCT
>CAYRIE010000027.1:0-13376 GCA_964424215.1 uncultured Pseudobdellovibrionaceae bacterium | reverse complement strand
TCATCAGGAAGAGGAGACAGCAGAGTTTCTTCAGCCAGCGCCTTAGCTGCGTCGTACTTTTTGTAGCGCTCCATCTTGTCTTTAGTTTTTAAGGCGGCCAAAATCGGCTCACGCAAAAGCTCTTCGGCTCGACCTTTAAAGGTCTGATCCGGCGCAAAAGCCACAAACTCTCTTTTGCTGACGGAGCCCGCTTTGGCTCTGAGCTCTTCTTGGGCCTCAATCAGAGGGCCCAAAGCTTTGTGTCCGAACTCCAGGGCCTCTAGCAAAAGCTCCTCAGAGACATGACTGGCCTCGCCTTCCACCATAAGAAGGCCCTGTTTCGTTCCACCGAGGGTGACCTCTATATCGGACTCCAGAAGCTGAGCCGTAGACGGGTTGGCAATCCACTCTCCGCCCACGCGTCCCACTGTAACAGTGGCCGCTGGGCCTCCGAAAGGAATGTCGCTGATATGAACCGCAGCAGAAGCTCCCATAGCTGCCAGGGTCTCAATTGGGTAGGTGCCATCGTAACTTAAGATGGTGGCAACAATCTGAGTGTCTTGTCGGTAACCTTCAGGAAAGCAGGGTCTAAGGGTTCGGTCGATCACCCGTGCATTGAGGGTGGCTTCGTTGGAAGGGCGGCCTTCCCGTTTGAAAAATCCCCCGGGAATTTTTCCGGAGGAGTAGTATTTTTCCGAGTACTCTACGATCAGAGGGAAAAAGTCTAACTCAGAGGCTTTGCGGGATGAGACAACGGTCACCAGGACGATGTTATTCTCACAGGTCACCAGGACGGAACCATCAGCTTGCTTAGCCAGGCGCCCCGTCTCGAGGGTGACTTCCTTACCACCCAGAGTTGTCGTTACAACATGCTTCATTCTCACTCCTTCGTGTGTATCTCAGATTAAAGGCGGCGCCGAGTTAGCCGCGAAGACCCAGGGCTTGAATCACCTGTGTGTAACGCTCAACACTTTGCTCTTTAAGGTAGGAGAGAAGCTTTTTGCGTCGGTTGACGAGTTTAATCAAACCACGACGTCCGTGAACGTCTTTCTGGTGGGTTTTAAAATGTTCGGTGAGGTCTTTGATTCTGAAAGTCAGTAGAGCCACTTGAACTTCGGAGCTGCCGGTGTCCAGATCAGATGTGCGAAAGCTTTTAACGATTTGCTCTTTTTGAGCTTTGGTCAGCGCCATATAGTTCCTCCAAAAAGGGAAATGTGGATAAACCCCTGCCCACGTCATGGCCTTTCGTTGGGTAGAGTCTTTGCGGCCAGAAACTATCGGCTCCCACCCTGTTCGTCAAGAGCGGCTGGAGGAAAAATCCTTTGAATTTTAAAGCCATAGCCCTCTTTGGGAACCAGTAGGGCCCGCAAGCCCCCGGAGGCTCGGCTGAGGACCCGAACCCCCTTGGACGAACCTTGAAGCTGCGGTTGATAGTAGTGAACAAGTTTCAGCTCAAGAGCATGGGCGACCTGTCCGTTGAGAAGGAGCTTTTCCTCCCAGCCCGACACTTTTAGGGCCGGCCAATGGGGTAAGGCCTGAGCAAGGGGCATAAAGGCGTCTGCAAGACTCTCCTCCCAGGCTTGGGGCGACTCTTCAACTCGCTGCTGCAGCTCCTCTAAAGTCACGGCGGAACTCAACCGGTAGGGCTGAGAGCCCGTCCTCTCTAAGGCCTTTAAGACCCCCCCGCAGCTGAGTTTTTCTCCCAGCCCCGCAGCAAGTGACCTGACAAAACTTCCCTTGGAGCAGTGAAGATGAAACCGGATGGAATCTTGAGCGCACTCGATTCCGCTAAAGCCCCAAAAGTTCATCTCCCGAGTGGGAAGCTGCTCGGGAGCCTCCCCTTCGCGGGCCATGGCGTAGAGCCTTTTGCCCTGCATTTTAACGGCTGAGTAAAGCGGAATGGGAAAATGCTGCTGGCCCTCAAAGCTCATAAGGGCGTCTTTAACAGCCGCAGGAGGGGGGATTTCCGTCGAAGTGCTTTGAACTTCCCCGGTGATATCTAAAGTGTCGCTGGTAAGGCCCAGCTGAACAGTAGCAAGGTAGGACTTATCACCTTCCAGCAAAAAATTGCTGAGCTTAGTGCCCTCCCCGATCAAAAGGACCAGAAGGCCTGAGGCCAGAGGATCCAGCGTCCCTGCATGCCCGATACGTTTGGTTTTAAGAATCTTTCGCACTTGGCTTACGACGTCGTGGCTGGTGGGGCCAGAGGGCTTATGAATTAACAGAACTCCGTGGGGTGACATTCCCGCTCTCCCTGATTGAAGTTCAGTCTTCGCTACTAGGTTTGAGGCCGCGCAGTTTGTTCTCCACGTCCAGGGCTAGATAAAAGGCTTCGTCCCAGTAGAGCTCCAACTTAGGACAAAATTTCATCGGCAGTTTGCGGGCGACCTCTTGCTGAATTTCGCGCCGGGCCTCGCGTAAGGCTTGCATGGACAGCTGGGCCTCCTCTTCCGTTCCCAGATGGGAAAGGTACACCTTGGCTGACCGCAGGTCCGCCGAGGCCACCACCCGGGTTACTGACACCAGTCCATGAAGATCGCTTTGATACTTGCGAATCAGGTGCTGACCAATGATGAGCTGAAGCTCTTTTTGAACCTTTTCAAGGCGATAACTGCCCATCGTCTGCTCCTAGAGGCTACTGAAGCTCTCGGACGCGCTCTTCTCTAACAAAGGCCTCGATGACGTCACCCACTTTGATATCGTTGTAGTTTTCAATGCCGATACCGCATTCAAAACCTGAAGCAACTTCTTTAGCATCGTCTTTAAATCGACGAAGACTGGATATCTGTCCCTCGTAGATCATGCGGCCATCGCGCACCAGGCGAGCCTGAGCATTGCGCGTAATCTTGCCATCTTCCACATAGCAACCAGCGATCACGCCAATCTTGGGAACGGAGAAGATCTCCCGAACCGCAGCCCTGCCGAGTTGAACCTCCACGATGTCCGGATCCAGTAGACCCGACAAAAGTTTTTTCACGTCATCTAAAAGCTCATAAACAATAGAGTAGGTGCGAATTTCCACACCCTGCTGTTTGGCAAGACTTTGGGCAGCCCCATCAGGGCGCACGTTAAAGCCAATAACCACTCCGCCGGAAGTTCCAGCCAGGAGAACATCAGACTCACTGATGCCGCCCACAGCCGAATGGATGATCTTAACTTTGACTTCTTCGCTGTCGATTTTCTCAAGCATTCCAATAACAGCTTCCGTACTGCCGGCAACATCCGCTTTGAGCACCACAGGGAGCTCTTTGGTCTCACCGGTAGAAACTTTACTGAAGAGATCTTCAAGAGAAAGTTTAGAAGCTGGAGTCACCTCAGACTTTTTGCGGTCCGCAAGTCTCTGAGCAGCGACTTTTTCAGCCATCTTCTCATCGACCACCACATCAAACTTGTCGCCTGCTTTGGGCGTCTCGCTCAGACCAGTGATCTCAACGGGAGTTGAGGGCAGAGCTTCTTTGAGGTTGCGGCCAGTGTGATCACTCATGCTGCGAACCTTGCCAGAGACAACGCCGACTACGAAGTGATCACCCTGATGAAGGGTTCCGTCCTGGATCAGAACAGTGGCCACATTGCCCTTACCTTTTTGGACCTTGCTCTCAATCACAACGCCCGTCGCCGAACGCTTCGCATTAGCTTTTAGATCCAGTAGCTCTGCGGTGACGGACACCTGCTCCAGAAGCTCCTTAAGGCCATCGCCTTTGAGCGCGGAAACATGGCAGAAAATTGTGTCGCCACCCCATTCCTCAGGAATGAGTTCATACTCTGTGAGTTGCTGTTTGATTTTATCGGGGTTGGCCTGGGGCTTATCCACCTTGTTAACGGCCACAATAATGGAAACTCCGGCGGCTTTGGAATGGGAGATCGCCTCAATGGTTTGAGGCATAACGCCGTCATCGGCAGCTACCACCAGAATAACAATGTCAGTTACGTTGGCTCCGCGAGCCCGCATAGCGGTAAAAGCGGCGTGACCGGGAGTATCGATAAAGGAGATCATGCCGTGATCTGTTTCCACTTGGTAGGCGCCAATATGCTGAGTGATGCCGCCAGCTTCTCCAGAAACCACGTTGGCTTTTCTAAGCGCATCCAGCAAAGTCGTTTTACCGTGATCCACGTGCCCCATGACAGTCACGATGGGCGGACGAGTGACGGGCTCAGCTGTCAAGTCACCAAAGGCTGCCTCATCGAGGATCTCAACATCGGATTTGTGTACGTTCTGTGCTTCGTAACCAAACTCAGGTGCGATCAAGGCGACCGTATCAAAATCCAGCATCATGTTCGGATTGGCCATGACCCCGTTTTGCATCAACACTTTAGTGAGCTGAGGCAATTTGATTCCCAGCTCGTGGGCCAAGTCGGACACCTTAATGGTTTGATAAACTTTTACGACCCGCTTGCTGGCCTTGGGAGTTGTCAGAGTGGGTTTTAAAGACTCACGTTGCAAGAGGCCTCTTTTCTTTTTAGGCTGAAACACCATCTCGCGCTTGCGAAACTCGGCTGCGGTGAAACTAGGGGTCTGAACCTCTTTAGCTGTTGTGGCAGCATCGCGTGCTGCGGGCGCGCCTGGAGCCCGCCGCTTCGTGCGGTCGTCCTTAGCTCTGCGATCGTCTAAATCCCCAATCGGCGCAGCCGTGGGATCCGTCTGGGCTACGAAGCCAGTTCTTAAGTTAGTTCTTTGAGGCCTTGCAGCGCCTCCCGGGCCTCCGGAGCGCTGCTTGGTCATATCTTGAACGCGGGACAGGTCCATGCGGCCCACGATGTTGGTTCGGGCTTCCGACCGAATGCCGCTCACTGGGCCCTCGCTCGTCATCGTCACCTCGCGCATGCGCGTGCGCGGAGCTTTCCTGCGTTCTTCTTCCACCTGCGCTTCCGTGGGCGAAGCATCGGCTGCAGCAGCGGGCTGCTGCTCTGGAGCGGCTGCAACTGCCGGCGCCTCCGCCGGAGTCTCTTGCGCTGGAGTCTCTTGAGCTGGAGCTGCGGAAGTTTCCTCCGCTGCCGGAGCCTCCTCTGCCGTCTCAGCAGCCTTGCGTTTTACAACGCGGCGAACCTTCGGAGTTTCAGTGGTCGTCTCGGCTGCGGCTAGGGGAGCAGAAGTTTCCGCCTCAGCGGCTTCGGCCACGTCTTCAGCCTTTCTTCGGACCACCTTGGCGGCTTTCTTTACGACAACTTTTTTAGCCGTTTTCTTCTTGGCGACTGTCTTCTTTTTAGCTGCTGTTTTTTTCTTGGTTTTTGCCTTCTTTTTCTTGCTAGCGGAGTCATCAAGTTTTTCCTTAATGACCTCAATCACTTCAGGAGATAGCTCGGCCATATGGCTCTTTACAGGCAGGTCCCATTCTCGGATCCTGTCCATCAGAGCCAAGGTCTCCATTCCGATCTCTTTTGCGAATTCAAAAACCTTAGGTTGACTCACCGTTGTCGCGTCTCCTCATTCTCTTAGTTTCAAGTCTCTTCTTGGCTCACAGCTTCTTCAGCCGCGGCCTCATCTTCAGCTGCAGCTTGGGTTTCGCCGGAAGCATCCGCCTCCGCAGAAGCCTCAGCGCTTTCCTCAGCGGCTCCATTGGCTGCCGACTCGTCAGCAGCTTTTAAAGCCGCCATCTCTTGCTTCAAGCGCAGATCAGCCTGGCTCTTGGCATCTCCCTTAGCATCCTGGGCAACAGCCACGGGAGCAGTGGGAATTT
The DNA here is from genome assembly GCA_964424215.1 of uncultured Pseudobdellovibrionaceae bacterium. Lineage (GTDB taxonomy): Bacteria > Bdellovibrionota > Bdellovibrionia > Bdellovibrionales > JAGQZY01 > CAYRIE01. The sequence goes on along the minus strand of CAYRIE010000027.1, from coordinate 7,722 downwards.
CCATGCCCTCTTGCTGGTACTTTTCGACCAGGGCCTTGGCATCATTGATCAGTTTTTCAGCCTTCGAAGGCTCATCATAACCGGGAATACTCATAATGTCTTCCGCATCAGCGTCGGCGATCACTTGGAAAGAGCCAAAGCCGCTCTGGAAGATGTTCTGAGCCATGGTTTCTGTCATGCCCGGAATTAGCATCAAATTGAAGATGGACTCAGCAGTTTTAGCCGACGCATTGGACTCAGAAACGATGTCCAGACGCCAGCCCGTAATCTTTGCCGCCAGGCGAACGTTCTGCCCTTTTTTGCCGATGGCCAGGCTCAACTGATTGTCTGGAACCACGATTTCCATCTCTTTGTTTTCTTCGTCCAAAAACACCCGAGAGATCTCAGCGGGAGCCAGCGCGTTGCAGGCAAAGCGGGTGATGTCCTCATCCCAAGGCACGATGTCAATTTTTTCGCCCCTGAGCTCCTGGACCACGTTCTGAACGCGGCTACCTTTCATACCCACACAGGCACCGACGGGATCGACCGTGGGGTCTTTGCTGATCACGGCCACCTTGGCTCGAGCTCCGGGCTCCCTAGCAGCGCCCATGATTTGAACAATGCCGTCATAAATTTCGGGAACTTCCATCTCAAACAGCTTGATCAGGTAGCGCTCATCGGCGCGGGACATGATGATCTGGGGTCCACGGGTGGTCTGACGCACTTCCGCCAAGTAACCCTGGATGCGGTCGCCTTGCTTGAACATCTCACCAGGGATTTGCTCCCTGGGGGGCAAGTAAGCTTCAGTTCTCCCTAGGTCCACCACCACAGCTCCACGCTCCACACGTCTCACCAAACCTGAGGCGATCTCACCTTTGCGCTGCTCAAACTCATTGAAGATAATTTCACGTTCTGCATCGCGAACTTTCTGAGTGATGATCTGCTTGGCCATCTGGGCAGCGATACGTCCCAAATCGTTGGTCTCAAGCTTAATTCCCACGTGGTCACCCAGCTGCACCTCTGGATCCAGCTCGGCAGCCTCTTCCAGAACAATTTCAATTTCTTCGTCTTCAAACTTGTCCGGCTCCACCACTTCTTTAAATTCGAAAAGCTCCACTTCACCTGACTCTTCGTTGTAGCTGGCTTCAATGTCGCGGTAGGTGCCATATTTTTTGCGAGCTGCGACCAAAAGGCCCTGGATAACAGCATCGATGACAATCTGCTTATCGATGCCTTTGTCCTTACCGACTTGTTCGATCATCCTACTTAAATCTGAGAAAACGTGATCTACAGCCATCTCTACCTCTTTCTTTTTCGTGGCTTGGTCTTTTTCTTAGGTGTCTTGGCAACGCCTGGCTTCAGCTGGGCTTCATCATCAAAAACGAAAACCACATGGGATTTCTCTACATCCTCTAGGGGGACTTGTATCTGCAGATCCTCTTGAGCCAGCACCAATTGGTCCCCTTCGACGGCTTTCAAAACAAACTCTGCCTGCTTGCGCAGTCCGAAAAAATCTTTGAGCTCAGGCTCGATTTCACCAAAACCCCGCCGGCAGCGCACCATGATCTTCTGGCCGACGGCGCCTAGGAAATGAGACTTGCGCTTTAACTTTCTCTCCAGGCCCGGCGAAGACACTTCCAGATTGTAACCTTGGCCCGGAATAGGATCTTCAACGTCCAGCAGCAGGTTCAAGCTCTGGGAAACATTGGAACAGTCCTCAATGGAAACGCTCTCTTCTCCCGCCGGCTTGTCTATATATACGCGTAGGATCCGGTGAGATCCCGCACCCGCAAACTCCAAATCATAGACAACACACGAGTGCCTCTCGGCCGCTTGAGCGGCAAGAGGTTCCACTTTTTCCAGCACAGAAAGCGACGACGTCTGCAAACTTGTCCGTTCCTTAAGGCAAAAAACCTAAAAAAATAGGCCCTTTAAGGGCCTTTGAGTTCCTTCGGGGTAACACATCGCCTCTAGGACTGCAAGTTTTTTGCTCGGCTCTCCCCTCCCAAAAAGGTTCCAAAAAAGGTTCCAGGTTCCTTTTTTGACACTCCCAAAAAGGAACCTGGAACCTTTTAAGTGCTTTTGTGCCGGAACAGCCAGGAATCGGTGTTGTCGGAATAATACCTGGGCCGGACGCCCTGCAGAGAAAAGCCGAGCTTGGTGTAGAGGTTCTGGGCCACCGTGTTCGTGGCAGCCACTTCCAGCCACATCTGGGCCCCCGCCGGCAGATCCTCAAGAACCTCCTCCAGCAGCTGCTCCATGATCTTTTGGCGGCGCCAGCCTGGCGCCGTGTACAGATAGATGATCTCGAATATCTTCTGGTCTAGCTGACGAGCGGTCACCACGGCCGTGATCTCAGCATCTTTTTGACGAATCCAGAGATGGGAGGACCCTTGAATCTCGCGCAGGAACTGACCTGAACTCCAGAGCCCGTCCCGGGGCCTGCTCAGCTCAGGGAGCGTGAGGCTTAAGGCCCGCCACTGCTCCTCTGGCAGGTCCGTCCAGCGAGCTAGCTTCATGAGGCCTCCGCACCCGCTTTGAACAGGCGGACGTTGTACTTGGTGTGGAGCAGCTCCAGCCACTCCCTGAGTCGGCTCTCAAGGTGACTTTGAACCAAGTACTTCACAATCGACTCTTTAAAAGACTCAAAGGGCAAGGTTCCGAACTTGGCTTGATTTTTTTGGTAGTAAGCGAGCGCCTCCTCATCGGAAACCGGCACGCGGGAGGAGGTGGTCTTAAATTCCATAAAGCTTTTAGCAATGAGCTTTCTGCGAACCATTTCGCTCAGTTCCTCATCCGCGGCGCCCCAGCTTCGCCACGCACTGTTACCCTCAAGCGCTTTACGAGCTTCATCCACCTTTTGACGAACTTCGGCTGCGGGCACCGTCGAGAAAGAAAAGGATTCAGCTTCCAAAAACACACACCATTCCGTAATCACCGACTGCATCAAAAGCGCGTCACTTGCGGGCTGACTAGGAGCTCCGTAGAGCGCGTTGTCCACCAGAGAATTCATGCGAATCTCGCGGGAGGTGACCACGTGGGAGTCCACTTGGGCAACGGCGCTTGTCTGAAGCTTTCTTTTCGCGAAGGAGGGCGAGGTCAGAGTCAGAGCGAGCGACCAAACAAAGATTTGGATCCAAACACTTCTCATGACCTCTACACTAACACCTAAGCGGGTGTGCTGGAAAATAAAAAGGCGCTTACCTAGGAAGGTGAGCGCCCAAACGAAAGAGCAGCCTCGAGGGGAAGGAGGCCTCAGGGTTTCTAAAAGAAGAATCTCCCTGACAACGTGATCATATAGTAATCAAAATCTTCCATATGCGAGGATGAAGTGGGGTGCACTAAAGACTCGCCCTCTCTCCGGGTGGAGAGGTTTGTAAAGTAATTAAAATCAAGACCCATGGAGAAGCCATCGTTGATGTCCATGTCCAGACCGGCCAAAAATCCCAGATCCATACCGGTGGAGTGAGTGTTGTCTTGAATCATCGTGCCCACGTCCTCGCTGATCGTGCGATAAACATAACTTAGCGAGGTCCCTATTTTAGGTGTGAAGGTGGTCTCTAAGAGTTTGTAGTTAAGTCCCACTCCGAAGTTGTACTGCTTCACGTCGCGGAAGCCTTCACTTCGGCCATCAGATCCCACTTTCTCCAGGTCATATCCGGAGTACCTGAAACGCCCTTCCACCACGAAGCGATTGGGAAGCTCAACACCTAGGCCCACACCCGTGGCCACTTTGCCCTGGATATTGAGAATGTCGGGATACTCACTGGTGCCCAGATCTGCGCTGATAAAAGCCCTGGATGGGGAGCTCAAAGGTTCAACGACAATGGATTGAGCCACGATAACTTCCTGCTCGATGACTTCTTTTTCCATCACGGGCTCAGGGGCCGGCTTCTTTTCTACATAAACAACTTCCGGTTCAGTTTTTTTTGGAGCTGGCTCCTCTGAGAGATTATCTAGCTTGTTGCCAAAAATCCGATCGGATCGGCGCTGCTCATCGCGAATGCGCGACTCTTCGAGCTTCTCAACGATCTTCTGCTCAGTCTCAACCTCCATGCCCTCCCTTGCGCGGCGCAAAGATTGAGCCCTTGAGTTCACCAGCGGCGTGGCCTCTACCTCTGCTGTGGAGTGGTAGTAGTTCTGCTGCACTTGCTGCTGCACCTGCTGCTGTTGTTGCTGAGCCGGCTGTTGAGGCGGCTGCTGCGGAGGATTCCCTCTCCTGGCGGGCCGCTGGTTGGACACCTGCTCAACCCGGATGTCGGTCTCAACGACATCGTAGACATCTACCGCCACCGGACTTGCATACTCGTACTCGGTTCCGTAGGAAACCTCTTGGGCTCCGGCCGGCACCGCGAGAACGAGTAGGGCACAGACACCCAGCCCACCTTTGGCGACAACTTTTCTTCTCATCTTCGGCTCTTTCTCAGACAACATACTGCACACCCCTTAATTCGTTGGATCTCACTTCAGCTAGATCCTAGAGCAATAAGGGTGCCGTTTTTGAGCGCGCGAGCTTTTTTGATGCAACCTATTAGAATCCCAAAGCTATTTGCTCAGTGCGCGCACAGGGCGTTCCGCAGGGGAGTTAAAGCTCTTGAGACTTAAAGCGATGGGTTTTGGGGAAAAGCTTTTGAAATCTAGGGAGTTAAGCACTCGGACCGCGTGCCAACGTCAGCCTGCCAAAGTTGTAGGCAAGCCGGAATCCTTTTCATGGTACGAGCTTCAAAATTTGACCTACCACATGCTCACATTTGCCGCTATAACGACGCACTTCCAGGGCCTCTGTGGCGGAATTGGTAGACGCAGTGGATTCAAAATCCACCGCTCGCAAGAGTGTGGGAGTTCGAGTCTCCCCGGAGGCACCAGCTTTTGACTTTTCACCGCCAGGAAAGTCTGCCCGGCGTTACTTCTTGGCGACTGTTTCTTCTCGCATCACCTTTTTGGCAAACAAGAAAACGATAAAGGCCACAATCAGAAAATCGATCAGTGAGCCCACCACCAGGCCGTATTTCACACCGTGGTAGTTGAGCTCGCGAATGTTATCAACTCCTGCGGCCTGCAGTGCCGGCTGAAAGATCAGCGGCGTGAGCAGATCATTCACCACACTTGTAACAAGCTCATTGAGCTTGCCGCCGATGATCACTGCAATGGCAAGCCCGATCACACCGTACTGCTTCAGGAAATCCCGAAACTCACCCAACATCAGATTCTCCTTTTTTAAAATTTTAAAAGTTCAGTTTTCGCTCTCAGAGCCCAGAGGAGCGCTCGAAGCCAGTTCCATCTCGCCCCACTGGGGCAGATCCCCTCTACGAAGAGCTGCCTGAAGTCGAAACTCTTCGAGCAGACTGGGGGGGACCGGGTCAGCCGAAGGGAACACCTGTGAGAGTGGATCCACGTAGCGGCCCGACTTGAAAAACTCAAAGTGCAAGTGGGGGCCGGTGGCAAGGCCGGTGGCACCCACGTAGCCTATGACTTGCCCTTGCTTCACTTTGCTTCCCCGGGCCACTCCCGGGGCAAATCCGTGCAGGTGCTTGTACGCTGTCGTGTAAACAGAGTTGTGTCGAATCTTTAAGTTATTGCCGCCTCCCTGGCTCCAGCCTTTATGGGAAATGGTTCCATCGCCCACGGCGCGAATGGGAGTGCCTGTGGGAGCGGCATAATCTACCCCGAGATGAGGACGGTGGATTTTCAAAATGGGGTGGAACCTTTGGCGCTGAAATCTGGAAGAGATGCGGCCAAACTTCAGCGGACTTTTCAGGAACATGCGCCGCATGCTCGCTCCGTCTGGAGTGAAGTAGCCCATGCTCTCGCCGTCATGCCGAAAAAGAATCGCCTCGTAAAGATGCCCTTCGTTTTCGTAATCTGCGGCAAGGATCTCACCCCACCCCACAAGCTCCTCATCGACGAGCTTCTGCTCTACAGAAATTCGCCACCGATCTCCCGTGCGTACTTCTCGGGCAAAGTCCACTTGCCAGGCAAAGATTTCCGCAAGGTCGGTGATCAGATTAGGATCCATTTTCGCTTTAGCAGCCGACTCCCAAAGGGATGAGGTCACCAGGCCTGAGAACGTGATCACTTTGGTTTCCACGGGCAAAGTCACCAGCTCGGCGGCCCACTCCCCTTCCGTCTTTAGCACTCGCAAAATCTCTGTTGGGGAAAACCTGAACTCCAGGGAGCTGAGCTCACGCTCTTGGTCCGCTTCATTAAAATTGACCTGGTATCTGATCCCGCTCGGAATGCGGGCCAGGTTTCGGTAGGGTTCGGCGGCTTTGACTATTTGTAAGACGGAAGCAAATTCTACTCCCAGCTGGGTCAGCTCGCTACTGAGAGTAGCCCCGCGCGCAAAGGCATAGGGAAACCTCTCTTCTAGGGACAGCCGGGGCTCTGATGCCTTGGCACCCCCCTCAATCTCGCCCGAGTCATTTCTGAAAAATCCCACCCCGAGAGGGTAGAGACCTACGAGCAATAAAACACTGAGGACCCAGAGGAGTTGGCGCGTCTTAAACATGCAGAAAGTATAATCAGGGCTGCCAAAAAAAAACAATCACCAACTGAGGACGGCTCGTAAACCTTTAAGCACTTTCGTTTTAAGAGGCGGCCTTGACTAGGGACTTCTGCCAAGAGCCGATCTCTTTACGAAGGGTTTTTCCAAGTTCACTGAACGCCACCCCGTAGGACTTCTCTTTTTCGCTCCAGACGATCTCACCCTGCACTTCAATCTCATGGGTGCCATCGGGGCTCATGATTTTCATCTGCACCAGACCGCCATCCTCTAAAAGAGCCGACGTATCAACTTTCACGCCGCCAAGAGACAGGCTGCTCACTGATCCCATGAACTCACGTCCACCCACCTCGATGCGCACGTCGGTCTGGATCTGATAGCGATCGTATCTGCGACGAGACTTCTGAGTGGTCTTCATAAGAGCTCTAAGGGCGAGCAGTACCAAAAGCGGAGACAGAAGAGCAAAGAGAACTCCGATCTGAGCGGGCCAGGAAGGTCCGCCTGGACCACGTCCCACTATATCGGCTGCAAGCTTCCCAAGAAAGGGCGCGGCCGCACATCCACCCCCCATGTCCGAGGCGACCTCGCGGGCCGCCGCAGCGGGGCGAGCGGGATAGGCCGACAGGTCTCCGCTCTGAGAATAAATCACCGAGTCCAGCGCGTTGACGCGTCCTGAACTCACATAAGGATCCAGATGGTGAAAGCTATCCGATACGTCAGCTAAGATTCTTTTGATCTGGTGAGGCGTTAGGTTCGGATTCTCGTAATACATCAGGGCCGCAAGGCCAGCTGCCAGGGGTGCTGCCATACTCGTACCGGACATCCGCCCTAGGGAGTTATTCGGGAGAGTGCTCAAAATGCTTTGACCGGGGCTGGCCAGTGCCACGGAGTGCTTCCCGTAATTGGAAAAAGTGGTCAGGTAGTCATAGTCATTTGTGGCCGCCACAGAAAGCAGGTTCGGCATATCATAAGAGGCCGGATAAATAGCGCTTTGATCGTTGTTGGTGGCCTGATTGCCAGCTGCCGCTACAAAGAACACATCGTTGGCGTAGGCGTACTGGATCGCATCTCTTAAGGACTGGCTGTAGCCGCCCCCGCCCCAGGAAGCGTTGATGACCTTAGCCCCATTGTTAACCGCATAGAAGATGGCTTGAATGGCGTCACTTGTGGCGCCTCTGCCGGAGGCATCCAGAAATTTCAGCGGCATGATCTTAATTCGCGAAGCCTGGGGAGCGGAAAAA